>JAGUVP010000106.1 GCA_020062805.1 Candidatus Bipolaricaulis sp. | reverse complement strand
GCTCCTCGGCGAGGTGACGGATGCGGCGGGGTTGAACGCGGGCGGGGTGCGCATCCCGCCAGCGGGAACCGCCATTGGAAACAACGTGGTCGCCGACGATACGTCGGAGACCTTCGAGATCTGGATCACGCTCAAGACGGGCGTCCCCCACGGTCGGACGGTCAGGCTTCAGACCGCCGTCTGGCACACCGAGAGCGGGCACCTGTCGGGCCCCGTCGTACCTGGGAACGCGACTTTCGAGACCGGCCCGGACGCGGGGGAGGGGTTCGAGACGGCGACTCCGGTGACGATGTCCAATCGCACGGTATTCCAGGGGGTGCGGTTCCTCGCTCAGCGGCTCGACCTCCGGGACAACGATCCGGACCCGTACGACGTGACGATCACCTCGCTCATGATCCGCAACTACGTTCCGGACAACCCGCTCGCCGACCAGCATGTGGCGAAGATCGAGGTGCGCCGGAAGTCCGACGGGGCGCTCCTCGGCGAGGTTACGGACCCGGTGGGGCTGAGCCTGGCCGGTGTGCGCGTGACAACGGGTGCCAACAACCTCGTTCCGGACGATACGAGCGTGGAGTTGGAGATCTGGATTACCCTCAAGGACACGGCCCCATCTGGGCGGAAGCTGCGACTGGAATCGGTGGTATGGCACACCGAGGGCACGGCGACGAAAGCATCCACGGAGTTGGTTGGGCCAGCTACGTTCACCACGGCCATTGGCAAGCAGCCCACGGGTGTGAACTTCAGCTGGGCACCCACCGCGCCAGAGGCAGGGGTGGATGTTACCTTCACCCCGGCGACCGGGATTGCCGATCCGTCGGGGGACATCACGAAGGCCATCTTCCGGTGGGTGTTCGGCGACGGGAAGACGGCTCAGACCACGGGTTCGGCGGAGGTCAAGCACAAGTACGCGATCGGCGGTACGTTCCAGGTGACGCTGACCGTGACGGGAGAGGGAGGCCTGTCCAGCTCGAAGACGCTCACGGTGGACGTGGTGGGAAAGCAGCCCGTGGTGGACTTCGACCTTGCCCCAGATAATCCTGCCGTGGGGCAGGAGGTTGTGTTCACCTCGAAGGTGACGGATCCCGCCACGCCTCCCCTCACCCCGTACACGTACGCGTGGGCGTTCGGGGATGACGGCACCTCGACGGCGCAGAATCCGACGCACACCTACGCCGCGGCGGGCACGTACACCGTGGTTCTCTCGGTCACGAACAGCCGCGGGGAGGTCGGGAGGAAGGAGAAGTCCGTAACGGTGACCGCCACTCCGGTGAACCGGCGGCCGGTGGTCAGTGCGATCACACCAGACCCAGCGAATCCTCAGGCAGGTCAGGCGGTCAGGTTCACGGCCACGGCCACCGATCCGGATGGCGACCCGATCACGGGGTACGAGTGGAAGCTGGGTGATGATACGGCTGTCGCCACCGACACGAACGTCAAGAGCCACACCTTCGCTGTGAGCGGCGTGTTCCGGGTTCAGGTACGGGCGCGCGACGCAGTCGACTTTGGGGAGTGGTTCGTGCGGGACGTGACCGTGTTGCCGGCTGGCGGGGGGATTGGCACGCGGCTGCTGGACAACCCTGCTCGGACGCAGTGTCGCATTCAGCTGGTCCTGCCCGCCGGGTTGACTGAGGTTCGGATCCAGATCTTCGACATGCTGGGCCGCGAGGTGCGGCGGAGCGATGTGACAGGCACGCAGTTCACGTGGGATCTCAGGGACGGGAATGGGCGCTCGATCGCCGATGGGCTGTACTTCTACCGGATCACGGCCATCGTGGATGGCGGGGTGGTTTCGTCGGAAGTTGGGAGGATCCTTGTGGTGCGCTGAGGAGGGGATGATGCGACGAGCGGTTGCGCTGTTGGGCGTGGTCTTGGTCGGGGGAGCTGCTTTCGGCCAAGGCATGCCGAACCCGTTCGATGTCGGTCTGGGGGTTCGGGCGATGGGGTTCGGCGGGGCGTACATCGCCCTCGCCGAGGGGACAGAAGCCCTCCTCACCAACCCGGCAGGGCTTGCGCGGTCGAAGGGGATTCACGCGGATTCGAGCCTGTCGAGCGTCATGGGGCTGTACTCCGTGACATGGGTCGCGGGCGCGGTCCCGAACTTCGGCGCCGGGTTGGGGTACCTCGGGGTTGGGGGAATCACGGACCCGGAAGGCAATCCGCTGGCCTTCTCCCACTTGGCAGCGGTGGTCGGGGCGGGGTTCGATTTGACCGCTTTGAGGTTGTTCCCGTTCCCGGCATCGGGCGGGGCAACGGTCAAGTACCACCGAGTCCAGATTGCCGATGAGGCGGGGAGTGGCTTCGCTCTCGATGTGGGGCTCCTTGGGCAGATGACCACGCCGCTGGGACCGCTCCGGTTCGGGCTCGCGTTGCGCGAGCTGGGGTTCGGGCCCACAGTGGGCGAGGCCGGCGATGGGTGGTCTACGGACCTGGCGGCCGGGGTGGCGTTGGTGAACCCGCTCGGGTTTCTCATCGTTGCCGACCTGACGGCGGAGTACACCGCGCTGGGCGTGGGGTGGTCGGCGATGGGGTTGTTCGAGGTTCGCGCCGGCATGCGCCTCCAGGCAGGTCTGCAGTGGGCGTTCGGCCTCGGGGTGCAGTGGGGGATGTTCCTGATCGACTACGCACTCCTCACGCACCCGGTTCTGTCGGCATCGCACCGGTTCGGGTTTGGCGCTCGGTTCTAGGGATAGACGCACGGGGTAAGACGTCGGGGCGGTCTCCGTAGCGCGGCGTAGCGTGTCGGCGGTTGCCCTTCGGCGGTTTGCGTAGCGTCGGACTCTGTATCCGACGCCGGATCGACGGCGACGAAAGGCCGTCGGGCATAAAGCCCGACGCTACAACGTCACGGTTTCGTAGCGTCGGACCCTGTGTCCGACGCGGTTGCGGTGCAGGCGTCGGGGATGAACCCCGACGCCACGAGACCGTGCGCTGTCGGGGGGCGGCCTGCGTAGCTTCGGACCCTGTGTGCGACGGCCTTCCCGCGGTCGGAACGGTGTCCCACACCTCACCCTCCATCGGGGACAAGCTCCGACGTCGCCGCTCCATTCCGAGGCTCTCGCGAACCCCTAGAACCGAACGGCGAGGGTCACACCCACGAACAGGGCATGCTTGGGTTCCCCTGCAGGGTTGATCTCAACGAGGTGGCCGGCCTCTGCGCTGAACCCCCACGCCTCGCCGAGGGATGTGGCTCCCATGGCCTTCAGCAGAGTGTCAAGAGGAAGGCCGAGCTGGGCCTTGGTCTTCACGTCCAAGGTGGCGGCCTTCAGCTGCGCAGACGTCTCGACAGCGAGCGATCCGGTTCCCAGAGGCCAGGTGAGGCGATTGGTCACGACGGTCTGCTCGTCGCGCGGTTTCCAGGACAGGGTAAGGGTATCGCGCCACGCCGCCTCCTTCGGCTCCCAGGTCACCCGCAGCGAGGCCTCCTCTTTTTCCGTGGTCTCGGTCGGGTAGCGGGGGTGGGAGAGCATGGTCCAGGACCTGTCCCACTGCAGGGTGGTCCGCCCCCCCTCCCAGCCCGTGTATTCCCAGGAGAACGAGAGAGCCAGCGTCTGGTCGGATCGCTCGGTCACGGGCCGGAAGCCCTGTCCGAGGGTGGCCTTGAGGCGGAGCACGGTCGGCGAGCGGGCGATGTCGGTCTCCACCCGGCCGGTCCAGCGCTGGTCGGTCGGGGTCATCTGAAGGTTCGCGGAGACCCGCGATGTGACCGTGCCGCCAGGGATGGTCCATGGTTTCCAGCGTCCATCGGCCTGGATCGTGCGCGCATCGCTCCAGGTATCGGCGGTGAGGTGGTGACGCAGCGTCTCTTGCCACGTTGTACTGAGTGAAACCCGGTCCAGCTCTGTTGCCCACTTCAGAACGGCGCGGAACGTCTCCTCGCCGGGTGCTCCGGTGGTCCGGAACGGGCGAGCCCAGGTCAGGTCCATGGTCCACCCTGGGCGGGGTTGGAGGGAGACGTTCGCCCCGAGCTGTCCTGCGGCGGCCAGCTCGGGGTGCCGCAGGGTTCCGCTGGTGGTGATCCCCCACGACCATGCTTGGGTTCGGTTCGATAGCCCGGCTTGCCAGCCCATCTCGAGTCGGTCGAATGGGGTCAGCCCGTCCCCGGTGAACGTGGGGGTCAGGGACAGGGAGGCCGTGGGGCCGTCGGACCAACGCCAATCGAGGCCGGTGGTGAGTTGACCGCGGGGTTGGGTGGCGAGGTTGATCACGTCCCATCGCCCGCGCAGCTCGAGGGACGTTGCTCCGCCCCCCACGTATCGGGCCGTCAACCCCAGCCCGTGGCTGTCGGAGCGACCCGATCGGCCGATCTCCTCGTAGCCGGGGAGGCGACTGGAGACGCGCACGTCCCACTGCCAATCGCCTACGGTCTGGTTGAGGGTGAGGCTT
>JAGUVP010000228.1 GCA_020062805.1 Candidatus Bipolaricaulis sp. | reverse complement strand
GGTCGGCGGCACCCACCTCTTCCGGTATCCGACCGACGCCGACCCGGCCGTACTGCTCCGCATCAGCGACGCCGACGTCGTGGCGTTCAGCCAGAAATGCACCCACCTGGGATGCGTCGTCTACTACGAAGCCGAAGCACATCGTTGGCACTGCCCCTGTCACGAGGGCAGCTTCGACGCCGAGACCGGCGACGTGATCTCGGGCCCGCCGTTGCGGCCACTCGGCCGCATCGATGTCGAGACACGAGACGACGGTATGATCTGGGCCCTCGGACGGAGCCACCAGACATGAGGGTCTCCGATCGGGGCCGGCGCTCGTCATCCGCCGTGCTCATCTACGTGATCATCCTGATGGCGATGCAGGTGTTCCTCGTCACCGTCGCCGCCGAAGCGTTCCTCGCCGACGAAGCCGGTCTCGCCTGGGCGACGGCGATGGTGTCCGTCGTGCTGTTCGCTGCCGCTGCCGGCTTCGTGCACTATCTCCGACCGTAGAGCGCGATGGTCGACGCCCCGTCATCATCGATCGCGACGCTTTACCCCGGGTACTTCGCTCTCGTGATGGCGACCGGCATCGTCGCGATCGCCGCGGAACAACAGGGTCTCGGCCTGCTGGGTCAGATCCTCTACGCGGTCACCGTCCTCGCGTACGTCGTGCTCGCCGTGCTGCTGGTCATGCGCATGATTCGGTACTGGCAGCGATTCGTCGCTGACGCCGTCAACCACGCCAAAGGCTTCGCGTTCTTGACGACCGTGGCCGCGACCAATGTGCTGGCCTCCGCATCGATCCTCATCCACGGTTGGTGGGACCTCGCGTGGCTGCTGTGGTGGGCCAGCATCGTGCTGTGGGCGGCATTCGTCTACACCACCCTCATCGCCGTCGTCATCGACCGCGACAAACCCGGTCTCCAAGCAGGCATCAACGGCAGCTGGTTCCTGCTCACCGTGTCCACCCAATCCATCGCCGTCGTAGCCGGATTGTTCCTCACCCGCACCGACAGCGACGCACTTGCGTTCGCCGCGATCGCCACGTTCGCGCTCGGCGTCGTGCTCTACCTCATCGTGATGACCATGTTGTTCCTGCGCTGGACGTTCCATCCGCTCGATCCCACCGAAGCCGACCCACCCGCCTGGATCGCGGCCGGCGCCGTAGCGATCACCGTCCTCGCCGGATCGAACATCCTCCTCGCCGTCGACCGCTCTGCTGACCGCGTCGCTCGGCTCGCCCCGTTCCTCGAGGGAGTGGTCGTGATGGCATGGGCCACCGCCACCTTCTGGTTCCCGCTCATGATCGCCATCGGCATCTGGCGACACCTCGTACGCCGCGTCCCGCTGCGCTACCACCCGAGCTACTGGGCGATGGTCTTCCCCCTCGGGATGTACGGCGCCGCCACCTACCGCATGAGCGCCGCGATCGACCTCGACGCCATCGCCTGGCTGTCCAAGATCGAGCTCGCAGTCGCACTCGCTGCTTGGACGGTCACGTTCGTCGGGCTTGGATGGCACCTCGCCGTGTCCCGACGAACAACACCACACGTGTGAAACGCTGGTCGGCGCGACGCATCACCAGCGTCCGCGCCTGGCCTCCCCCACAGCGCGCCGAGCCGACCGGACGTCGAACCCTTCCTGTCGCCCTACTCGGGCGTGACCATCACCGACGACCCACAGCCGGGCGAACCGCACATCGTGGCCGCTCAGGAGCTGTGACCGTGCCGAAGCAGCTTGCCGGGAAGCACGGCTCCCGGCGTCACCTGGTCGACATCGTGCTGTCGGATCACGGTGCCGTTCACGATGACGGCATCGATTCCCTTGGCCTCAGAGATGATGCGGTCCGCGCCGCCCGGAAGGTCGTACACGCGCGTCTTGCCGCGATGACCGACCTCGGCCGCATCGAAGACGACGACATCCGCTGGCTTACCCACTTCAAGGGTGCCGCGGTCGGTGATCCCGAACACCTGAGCAGGGCGCTGGGTCAACATGTGAATGGCGTCCTCAAGCGAAAACGTAGCGCGATCTCGCACAAACGTTGACAGGAACTCGGTCGAGTACTTCGCGTC
>JAGUVP010000162.1 GCA_020062805.1 Candidatus Bipolaricaulis sp. | reverse complement strand
GGGGCGCGGGTCCTCGTGGTCGAGCGTTCCCCTCAGCGCCCTCCCCGCTGCACAGGGCTCGTCGGGCCGCGGCTTCTGGATCTGCTATCCGTCCCCTCGGAGTTCGTCTTGCGCAGGATCCGGCTGCTGCGTGTTCACGCGCCGGGCGGGCGCGTTGTCGAGGTCGTATCTTCTCATCCCAAGGGCTATGTGCTTGACCGATCGGCCCTCGATCGCTGGCTCCTCGATCAGGCGGGTGAAGCGGGGGCCGTGGTGCGGGCTCCGGTGGCGGCGGTGGGCCGAACCGATCACGTGCTGCACACGACCGCCGGTTCGGTCGAGTACGAGGTGCTGATCGCGGCGGATGGGGCGATGAGCGCGGTCCGCTGGTGGGAAGGACTCCCTCCGCCTGCGGAGATCCTGGCTGGGGTACAGGCCACCGTCGTGCCCCCAACCCTGGATGGTGGAGGGGTTGAGGTGCACGTGGGACAGGAAGTCGCTCCGGGAGGGCTCGCATGGGTCGTGCCGGCGGGGGAGGGAGAGGCGCGGGTAGGGATGCTTACCTCGGCGCGGCGCGACGCGAAGGCCTTGTTATCCCGATTCCTGGAGAGACGCTGTCCGAACTGCCGGGTGCTGCGACGGGAGAGCGGGCTCGTCCCCATCGGTCCCTCGCCGCGCACGGTGGGGGCAGGGATGCTGCTCGTCGGCGACGCGGCCGGGCAGGTGAAGCCTCTCTCCGGGGGTGGGCTCTTGTTCGGCGCCCTATCGGCCCGGATCGCGGGGGAGATCGCTGCCCAGGGTGGACGGACCCTCCCGTCGTACGAAGCCAGCTGGCGCACCGCAGTGGGAGAGGAGATCGCGTTCGGGCTCCGCGCCCGAAGGTTGTTCCTTTCCCTCGGTGAAGAGGATCTCGACCACATGGTGCTTTCCCTCTCCCACCCTGGGATCGCGCGCCTTGTGGCAGCGAAGGGCGATATAGACCGGCCCTCTCGTCTTGTTCGAGCGGCCCTGGCGCGCCCCGGCATGTGGGCGACTCTGATTCCGCTGGTGCGCATACTGGGAGGGTGGAGAGCGGTACAGCGGATCAGCCGCGGTTTGCCCGCGGATACCGAACCCGGGTAGACTCCTCCATGCCCCAGGCAAAGGGGAGGAAGGGACGACGCGTAGCCCCTTCGGCGCCATCTGCAGGCCGATTCGGGCGTGTGCGGTTCTGGGTGTTGTTGTTCTTCCTGTTCTCCATGCCTCTCTTCTTCTCTCCGTGGAACACGGAGTACGGGTACGCGAAGACGATCTACACCCTGGTGTTCGTGTCGCTGCTCCTCGTTCTGTGGGGAGTGGAGTCGCTCCCCCGTCGCGCGGTGAAGGTCGAGCTGTCCTGGCTGTTCCCCCTGCTGCCGGCGCTGTTGCTCGCCGCCTTGTTGTCACTCTCTGGAAAGACTCCGGTCGGGGTCGTCCTCCAGTCAGCGAACCTCGTTCTGTATTTCGGGTTCATCTTCTTGCTCGTGGTGAACGCGGTGGCGGATGATCGGGAGATCGCCCTCGTTCTGGGCGCTCTCTTGTTGGCAGGCTTCGGGAACGCCTTGTTTGCCTTACTTCAGCACCTGGGCTTGGCTCCCGCGGCAGCGGATACCATGATCGCCACGATGGGGAACCGCCAGTTTCTGGCCGGGTTCCTCTCCTACCTCGTCTTGCCGGCGGGAATCCTGCTCATCCGGCTGCGACGGCCATGGACGTGGATCCCCGCGCTGGCAGCAACTGGGTTTGTCTTGGCCGTGATGCTCGTCACCCGCCAGGTCGGCGTGCGGCTGGGGCTGGCGGCGGGGTTGGCGTTCGTCGCCTTCGGCGTGGGGTTCTGGCAGGTGGGGGTACGGGGGTGGCCCAGGTGGGTTGCGGCAGCGACGATGGCTCTCGCGTCCATGGTGGGAGTCCTCGGTGTGGTAGGCTTCCTGTACGCCGTGGTGCTCTGTGCAGTGCTCGGCACCTTGTGGGGAGTCGGCAAGCTGCTTCGCCGGTTCGCTCTTCTCTGGATCCCCGCGATCGGGTTGCTCCTCGCGGCCGTCGTGCTTCTTCTGCCTGTCACTACCCCCCTCCCGGTTGTGAAGCAGCTCTGGGAGCGCCAGTCGGGAGCAGTCCGGGCCTGGGACCTGTGGGTCGGGTACGAGATGTGGCGCGACCGGCCGCTGTTCGGAGTCGGGCTGGGAGGGTACAAGATCCACTTCGTTCCGTACAAATCTCCATTTCTGGCGTCGCCGCGCGGAGAGGCGTACGCGTTCCCGTTTCCGCTTGCCGATCAGGCGCACAACGAGTACGTGCAGGTGGGGGCCGAGATGGGCACGGTTGGGTTGCTCGTGCTGCTCACGGGTCTCGGACTGGTCGGATATCTCGGGCTGCGACGGGTGAGCGCGCAGCGCGATCCGCGCAAGAGGCTGGAGCTCCTGCTTCTTGGCGGGGGATTGATCGCGTTTCTCGTCCACGCTGTTCCCACGTTCCCGTTCCACCTTCCGGCGTCCAGCTTAGTGTTTGTTGTTCTGCTCGCTCTTTCCTTGTCTCCCCGTTATGGGCCAGTGGGCGACCTGTCGGTTCGTCTCCGGGGCCGCGGGTTGAAATGGGTTGTCGCCGGTCTGTCGCTGTTCGCGCTTGTCGTGTCCGTGATCGCGGTACGGGACATGGCGGGCGATGCCTATCTCCTTGCGGGGCAGATCTCGCTGGGCTACGGCGATGGGGAGCTTGCGCGCCGCCAGCTGTCCCGAGCCGTGGAGCTCGACTTCTGCCCGCGCGTCAGCCTCTACTGGTTGGGAACAGCTCATGTTCAGGTTGGCGACTGGGAAGCTGCTCGGGCCGCGCTGCGGATGTGTCTCGATCGCTATCGCCCGGAGACCTTGTACATTCAGCTGGCGTCCGTAGAACTGGTGCTTGGCAACACGGCGGAGGCCCGAGGTCTGCTGTTCGAGCTCCTGGAAACGATCCCGGTGCGGGCGATGGAGATCGAGGCGCTGTACTTGCTGGCGATCGCTGAACTCCAGGATGGGGACTACATGGAAGCAAAGGATCGGCTGGAGCAGGTCTTGGCGCTGGACAGAAGGCACGAGTGGGCGTACTTCCAGTTGGGCGAGATCGCTCGCCTGCGCTACCTCTGGGAGGAGGCGCGCACCCACTACGAGCAGGCGCTCACGATCCTCTCGGCCAAGGAGAAGACACTTCAAGCGGCTTACGGAACACGGGTCTCCGCAGCTCAACTAGGGGAATTCCGCTCCCAAGAGGCGCGCCTCCGTGAGCTCCGAGCGCGAACAGAGGAGGTCCTGCGCCAGATTCCGTAGCAGGGCCACCATCGCAAAGCCAAGATCTGCCTAGCAGCCTGGGTGAGAACTCGCCGCGGAGCCTTCGGCCACGCGGAGAAGACCGGATCCCCGCGGTCAGGCTTAGGTTTCTGAACAGGATCTGAGCAACCCGCGGTAAGCACGAATCACGCTTCTGAACGTCCATGTCTGCCGACCCTCCACCTTGCCGTGCCGGACAGCGGGAATCCGCGCGCCGCAGGCCCGCGCACCGTAGGTCCGCGGACCACGGGATTCCCCCACAGGCTGCTAGTCCAAGGCGAGCGCTTCGGTCTAGTACGTGCGGTAGAGGGTGAGTTCGTTCGGTCCGGGTGTGAAGCCCAGTGTGTGCAGGAACGGCTCGGCCGCGCTGCCCCGCACAGGCGCACCGTTCCAGGTACGCACAGTGAGTCGCCGCACTGGCCCCGCGAGGAGGGTGGGGAGAAGGGCCAACGCGGTGCGGAGTTTATCCGGGGAGAGATCCGCGAGGGAAAGCAGACGTTCGCCGTGACCCTCGATCGCCACCCGGGGATGGCCATCCTGGATTACGAGGTACGAACCCGATCCTCTCCGGAACCGCAACTCGGGGTCGTCTGGATGCGGGAGGGGAAACGGCGCTCCTGCTCCGTAGAGGACGACCGGATCAGTGGATGGAAGGATATCCCATCCCGAAGTCGGACGTTTCAGATCGCGCAGCACCTCTTCCCGAGAGAACTGAGCGCCCGCGAGCCCCTCCACGAACACCCCCCGCACGAGTTCCCCTCGCCACTCAAGCCGGGTCAGAAGCGGATAGAGGTCGCCCCACGGGACAGTGGCCCCGTCCCACGCCAGGATGCCCCGGGAGAGGATCCCGTACCGCGCGAGGAGGAGCCGGAGAAGTGCTGCGCGTTCGTCCTCGGTTGGGTCCCCGGCAGATGAAGGAACGAGGGACCACCGCCCGCTCCCCCCGCGCCAGATCTGGGTCTTCCCCGGCGTGAGGGGCGGC
>JAGUVP010000264.1 GCA_020062805.1 Candidatus Bipolaricaulis sp. | reverse complement strand
GTTGACCTTGTCTCCCCACTTCATCGTCTCCCTCCTTGTAGATTCAGTCTCTCACAGAATTCTAGCACCACTTCCAGTGCGCCCCGCTCAGGATGGCGAGCAGGGTCACCGCAAGAAGAACGTACAGTCCACGGGTTCCTAGCGTCTTGTTGACCTTCTCTCCCCACTTCATCGTCTCCCTCCTTGGGTTCAGTTGAGGTACCAGCATCCGTCCCTACAGTTCATCGATACACAGACCCGAGCGTGAACTATCTCCTCTCGCGCTTAACCCCCTTTTGACATCCGCGTCGTCCTTGGTCGATATCGTACAGCGACTCGGGCATGGCCGTCAAGTGGTAGATGAGGTAAGAAGGAGTGAACTACGGCGCTTAGCCGGGTTGCGATGGCCCCGCCCGGAACGGGAAGGGAGAAGAGGGGCTATCCCCTGCTCTGTGCCGATGCCTTGTAGCACGCGACGAAGTGCCCAGGCTGGAGTTCATCGAGAGGTGGGTGGGAAACCTCCTCGCACTGTTTGTCGCCTCTCGGGCAGCGTGGGTAGAACCTGCATCGCGCCGGGGGATCAATGGGTGCCGCCACGTCTCCCTTGATCTCCCCTGGCTGGCGATGGTAGGTAGGATCGGGTACTGGAACCGAGGCAATGAGGGCCTGGGTGTACGGGTGGAGGGAGTTCTGAACGACCTCCTCGGCTGGCCCCAGCTCCACGATCTTCCCTAGGTACATCACCCCGATGCGGTTGCACATGTACCGTGCCACTGCCAGGTCGTGGGTGATGTACAGGTAGCTCACACCGAGGTCGGCCCTCAGGCCAAGCAGCAGTTCCATGATCCCGGCTCGAATCGAGACATCGAGCATCGAGGTTGGTTCATCCGCGGCAACGAAGTCGGGATGGATCACCATCGCCCGGGCAATGGACACGCGTTGTCGTTGCCCACCGGACAACTCGTGTGGGAATCGGAACATGAACGTCTCCGGCGGTGCAAGGCCTACAGCGACGAGGATCTCCGCCACCGCGCGCTCCCTCTCAGCTACGGAGTGTCGATTCTGCACTACAAGGGGTTCGGCCACGGTGTCGAACACCGTGAATCGGGGGTTCAGACTCTCGTAGGGATCCTGGAAAATCATCTGTACCCTGCGCCGGAACGCTCGGAGGGGCTTGCCTCGGCGGATGCTCGCTGTGTTCTCGCCGCCGAGTAGGACAGCCCCCGCGGTGGGATCGAGAAGCTTCACGATCAGCTTCCCGGTAGTCGTCTTACCGCATCCGGACTCGCCCACGAGGCCAAAGACCTCTCCGCGCTCCACTGAGAAGCTGAGGCCGTCAACGGCGTGGATGAAGTTGCGCACGCGGAGCGAGTAGGTCCGCTTCTTCACGGGGAAGAGCTTGCTGAGGCCGGCGACGGTGAGAAGACCGTTCTCGCTCACTGGCTCCTCCTCTGGGGGTGCCAGCAGGAGACGAAATGTCCCTTGTCGATCTCCTCGAGGCGCGGTGCCTCGTCCACACACTCCGCGGTGGCGTGAGGGCACCGGGGATGGAAGCGGCACCCTGAAGGTGGTGCGAGGAGGTTTGGCGGTTCCCCCGGCAGTTGAGCGAGGACTCGCTTGTCGCCCTTGATGGACGGAAACGCGGACATAAGGGCGATCGTGTAGGGATGGGCGGGATGCTTGAACACGGACACCGTATCCGCCATTTCCACGATCCACCCTGCGTACATCACCCCGATCCGCTCAGCCACCTCGGCGATCACCGCGATGTCGTGGGAGATGTACATCATCGCCATGTTGAATTCGGCGCGGACTTCGTTGATCCGGCGGAGGATTCTATCCTGAACGATCACGTCAAGGGCTGTGGTCGGCTCGTCGGCGATGATCAGCTTGGGGGAGCAGGCAAGGGCCATCGCGATCACCGCTCGCTGCTTCATCCCCCCCGAGTACTCGTGGGGATAGCGGTCCATCAGCTTGGGATCGAGGCCCACAAGGTTGTAGTGCTCGGCCACTCGGCTCCGGGCCTCCCGCTCGGACACAGACAGGTGTTGTTGGATCGCCTCGATGATCTGCTGCCCCACACGGTAAACGGGGTTGAGAGAGTTCATCGCGGCCTGGAACACCATGGAGATGCTCCTCCAGCGGACCTTGCGCATCTCGTGCTCGGAGAGCTTGACCAGGTCGCGGCCCTCGAACAGGATTTCCCCTCCCAGGATCTGGGCGTTGTCGGGCAGGAGCCGCAGGAGGGCCATCGCGACCGACGTCTTCCCGCATCCGGACTCCCCGACAAGCCCAATCGCCTCGCCCTCTGCCATCGCGAACGACACCCCATCCACGGCGTGAACACCGCCAAGTTTCGTCCGGTAGTGCATGGTCAGGTCCTGCACGGTCAACAGGGCCATCGGATCACCTGCGGCGGAGCCGGGGGTTGACCACGGCATCCAGACCGCGCCCCACCAAGTAGAACGCGAAGCAAAGGAGGGTGATCGCCGCACCAGCCGGCGCCCACAACCACCAGTAGTGGCCGAACGCCCCAAGGTACCCCGCCTGCTGGGCGGTGTTGATCATGACCCCCCAGCTCATGCGGATATCGAGGAATCCGAAGAACGACAGGACCGCCTCTGTGAAGATGGCCGCCGTTACGTTGAACATCATGTACAGGAACGTGAGCGGCATGATGTTGGGGATGATATGCCGGCGGATGATGTGCCAGGATCCTCCTCCCGCCACCCTCGCCGCTTCGATGTACGGCTTCACCTTCACTGTTAGGGCTTGGGACTTGAGAACGATGGTGATCCCGCCCAGGCCCGACAGAGCGCCCAGGATCAGCGCCAGGCGAATCAGGGTCAGCGGAAGCACGCTTCGCAACACCATGAGCAAGGCGATGAACGGAAACAGCATCACCAGGTCCGCCAGCCGCATGAAGACGACATCCACCACCCCGCCGAAATAGGCGCATACGGCCCCGATGAGCGTTCCGATCACTACGCTGATCACAGCCGCGGTCACGCCGAGGGCGAACGCTGACCGTGCAGACCACATCAGCTGGGACAGCACGTCTCGCCCAATGGGGTCGGTCCCCAAAGGATGGCTCCACGATGGTGGGGCGGGATGCCGCCCGATGAGCGCCCGGTCGAAGCCCATCACCGGGTCATAGACTCTCGGCTCCCACACCGTGCTGATGAGGATCGGATGGGCCACCATTGCCAGGAGGAAGAGGCCGATGATCAGGAGACCCACCGGGCCGATCCGCGACTCCCAGAACAGCGACCAGTTCTGGCGGCTGGTCCGAGCGAGGAGGCGCAGGCGCATCTTCCACAGGGGAGTGATCGCGTATTGGGCTGGGGTTCGATCGGTCACCGAGAGCTCCTAGTAGACAATCCGCGGGTCGAGCACCGCGTACAGGAGGTCCGCCACCAGGTGCGCTACCAAGACCAGAATCCCGGTGAAGATGAGGCACCCCATCGCCATCGGATAGTCCTGGATCAGCAGCGCGTTGAGGTAGGTGAGCCCCATCCCCTTCCACGAGAACATGGTCTCGGTTACGATCCCGCCCGAGACAACGAACCCGATGGACAAGGTGAAACTCGTGACGAGCGGAAGGAGCGCGGTGCGAGCCGCGTGCCGGTCGCGGACGACCTTGTCTGGGAGCCCCTTCGCCTTGGCAGTGGTGATGTAGTCCTCGCGGATCACTTCGAGCATCGAGTCCCGCATCAGCAGCATGTCTCCTCCAAACGCGATCAAGGTCACGGCCAAGACGGGGAGGAACATGTGCCACACGATGTCCCATGCGAAGGGGCCAAGGCCCGATGCCCACCAACCGAGCCCGGCCAGTCCAACGCCTACGACCACCAAACCACGCTGAGCGAGACGTCGCGGGCGCGGATGCCCAATCCTGCGGGTTGCAAAGCGGGCCAGCACAGCCCACGTTCCCAGCCCAGCAAGTGTTGCGGCCAGCCAGATGAAGATGGATTGGGGGGAGGAGGGCGGTGTGAGCCAGAGCCGAGGGGTCAGGAACCCCCCGGTGCGGAACCAGCCGAGCTGGTTCGCGAACACGAAGAGCAGCATCAGGGCCAGGAGTGGCGTGAAGATCGTGTAGAACAGGACCCCTGCGACGGTGATCGTGTAGTCGAGCGTCTGCCCCCGCTTCCAGGCGATGTACCGCCCCAGTGGAAATCCCCACACGAACGCCATCACCGATGCCACCAGGAACAGGATCGCCGTACGGGGAAGCCGTTCCTTGATCACGTCCCACACCTCGCGCGGGTAGTGCTCGAACGACAGGCCGAGGTTCCCCGTAAACACGTTGCGCACGTAGTTCACGTACTGGCCCCACACCGAATCCGTGAGGCCGAGGCGAACCTTGAGGGCTTCCCGCGCTGCGGGAGGGATGCGGGGGTTCATGATGAACTGCTTCGTGTAGTCGCCGGGCATCGCCTGGAACAGGAAGAAGACTACCGTGAGGAACAAGAAGAACGTGATGGCGATCTGCACGAGCCTTCCCCCCACGAACCGCAGCATCCTCAACTCCCCCTCTGAGACGGCCGGGGGATGGGGGTCTCCCACCCCCCGGCTGTTCTGTTGCGCAATGGGAACTCGCTGTTCCCGCCGCTTCCTACTTGAGCGCCCTCACGGTCGTCAACGGCCACACGAACTGGACTCCGCCCAGGACCTCCGTGTACGGGAGCTGGATCATGTCGGTCCGGAACGCCTCCACGATCGGGCTGTCGAACAGGATGATGTACGGGACGTCGTCGGCCAGGATCTCCTGCATGCGGAACACAAGCGGGCGCGCCTCGTCGACGCTCTGGGCAGCGAGGAACTCGCTGGCCAACTGGTCGAACTCGTCGTTGTGGTAGCCCGGGGTGTTCCACCCGTCGATGAAGTCCATGTCCGAGTGCCAGAAGTAGTAGAGGTAGTCCGGGAACGCCGGGTTCCCGAGGGACCACCCGAGGATGTACATGTCGTAGTTGAACCCATCAAGGGCCCACACCTTGTCCACGATCACGTTGAACCCGGTGAGGTTGGCCCTGATCGGGAGCCCGATTTCCCTCGCCCACTGCTCGATGTACAGGCCGAACGTCGCCCGCAGCGGGTCGTACCCCGCGCTCGGGGCGAGCAGCTCAAGCTCAGGACAGTACGTGCCGTCCGGGAGCTTGAACCCTCGCGGCGCAGCCACTTCCCTCCCGTCCGGGAGGACGCCGATCACTGCTTGGTTGCCGGTCCCGGGGAAGACAACCTTGGGCTCGGCATCCCACGAGAACCCAGCCTCCTTGAGGATCCGTACCGCCTCCTCGACGCGCTGGGCGCGGGTCATCCCCTCGCCGTAGATCGTCACGTTCGGGTTGTGCCAGAACGGGTTCGAATCAGGAACGGCCGAGTACATCGAGACGATGATCCCCTGGAACACCCCCTCGGCCAGGAACTCCCGGTCGATCAGGGTCGCCACCGCATGGCGGAACGCCGCGTTGTCCATCGGTGCGCGGCGCATGTTGAACGCCATGTACCGGAATCCCCACGGCGGGTTGGAGACGATCTGAACGTTCGGGGTCGCAGCTAGGCGCTGCTGGAACCCGCTCGCCAGCCCCAACGGGTTCAGGAACGTCGCGATCTGGCCGCCCTGAAGCGCCAGCACCGCCGCGTCCTGGTTCAAGAAGACCGAGTACAGGATGGAGTCAACATAGGGACCCTCGGTGAGCGAGAGGTCGAGCTTGCCCGTGACGCCTCCGTAGCCCTCAAGATCGAACCCCAGCTTCGGGTTCGCAATTGTGAACCCACCACCCTCGTAGAACGTGAGGGTTTCCCCCGTGCCGTAGTACGTCGGGTTTTTGTTCATCTGGGCGAACGCGCCTGGCTGCCACTGGACGAACTGGTACCCGCCCAGGATCGGTTCGCCGGTGGGGGTCACGCGGAGGAGGTTCCGGGTCGGATCGTCCGTCCCCAGTGCTGCCTGGAAGTGGGGTTCCCAGTAGGCCTTCTGCACGATCGGGCTGAACAGAGCTCCGAACGTCCACTCCCCGAGGCCCGGCTCCATTGAGTACACGAACGCGACTGTCAGATCGTTCACCTTCTCCACGGCCACGAGCGCGTCGGGGACGTAGCTCGGCCAGTTCCCACCAAGGAGGATCCCGAACCGGCCGCCGCCGATCTCGGTCAAGAGCACGTTGTAGGTGAACACAACGTCGTCCGCGGTGAACGGCGTGCCATCGGTCCACTTGATCCCCGCGCGGAGTTCGACCGTCGCAGTCCATGTTCCATCAGCGTTCTCGACGAAGTCGCTCGGGAAGTCTGCCGCCAACGACGGGACAAACGTCCAGTACGGGGCCGCAGATACATAGAGGCCACCATGCTGGCCGCCCGAAACGTAGGTGTTCCACACCGTGGCGTCCGGTCCGATCCGGGCCCAGATGTTCGTCGTGGTCAGGTCCTCGAAGATCCCGACGTCCAGCACCTGTCCGAGACCCACCACGCCCATCAACACCACTGCCGCTACTACCACGCTCCTGCGCATAGACGCCTCCTTCCTGCCCTTCATGAGGTTACGGTTGCGCATCCCCCGACTCCTTACGGCGACCACCTCCCCGAACAGCACAGCAAACGTACAGTCTAGTGGGGTGCTCTTCAACGGTCAAGACGCCGAGTTGCCTCAGTGAAAGTGTTACCGGGCGGGGTGTCGGTACCTCAGAATTCGGGTTACCGAAGACGAGGAGGTGCCGATGACTCAAGCGAGCGTGGCGGAGGTGGTGGGAGCGCTACGCCCCCGCTACCTGCGTGCGAGGCGCGGCGACAAGACGATGATCCTCGACGAGTTCGTGGCCCTCGCCGGGTACCACCGCAAGGCCGCGATCCGCGTCCTCCGGAACGGAAGGAGACCCAAGGGCAGGGACCGTCGGGGACGTCCCCGGATGTACACCCCGGACGTGAAGGCAGCGCTCCTTCAGGTGTGGGAGGCCTGCGGATGGATCTGTTCGAAGCGCCTCGCTCCGTTTCTCCCCGAGATCGTGGCAGTGCTCCAGCGTGAAGGGGAACTCGCGCTGGCCCCGGACACGCGAAGGCTCCTGGTCCAGATGAGCCCGGCCACGATCGACCGGCTGCTCGTCACGCACCGCTACCGCCGGGACACGGGACGGCCTGCCACCAAGCCGGGGACCCTCCTCAAGGCGAAGGTTCCTGTGCGGACCTTCGCTGACTGGGAGGACGTGGGCCCGGGGTTCCTGGAGCTGGACCTGGTGGCCCACTGCGGGGAGACGACGGCAGGGGAGTACTGCACACCCTGAACGCGGTGGACGTGGCCACCCTGTGGTGCGAGCCGGTGGCTGTGCTCAACCGGAGTCAGGAGGCGGTACGGAAGGCGATCCAGCGGATCCGGGAGCGCCTTCCGTTCCCCCTGCGGGGGATCGACTCGGACAACGACTCGGCGTTCCTCAACGCCCATCTCTACACGTACTGCCAGAAGGAAGGGGTCCAGTTCACCCGCTCGCGGACGTACAAGAAGAACGACCAGGCGTACGTGGAGGGGAAGAACTGGCGTGTCGTGCGCCAGCTGGTGGGGTACCGGCGGTACGAGTCGCGGGACGCGCTGGATCTCCTGGAGGCGATCTACGCCGACTGGCGGCTGGTGGTGAACTACTTCCAACCGGTGCGGAAACTCATCTCCAAGGAGCGGGTGGGCAGCAAGGTACGGAAGAAGTACGACCTGGCCCACACGCCCTACCGGCGGGTGCTCGCTGCCTCCGACATCCCCGAGGAGAAGAAGATCGAGGCCGGGGAGATCTACACCACGCTGAACCCGGTGGCCCTGCAAAGACGGATCGAGGAGAACCTACGAGCCCTCGCGAGGTTGCCCCGGTAACATGCGTTCTGAGGCATCGCTCCCGGCTTCGGTAACACCTACTTCTGAGGCATCACGCCCCGCACGCCTGGTCAGTATCTCCGTACGATTAGCACCACTTGTGGTTGGCCCCGCTCAGGATGGCGAGCAGGGTCATCGCAAGAAGAACGTACAGTCCACGGGTTCCTAGCGTCTTGTTGACCTTCTCTCCCCACTTCATCGTGTGCCTCCTTGAGTAAGTTGAATTACACTCCATAATAACCCACGATCAAAGCAGCCTCTGTTCTGTGCCTCTTGACCTCCTTTTGTGATCTCTGTCACCTGTAACCTATGGGATACAACGAGCCGCGCCTGGCGGTCAAGCGCAAGATGACCTGAAGGGCGGGGAAGTGTGGCTTGCGCCCTGATTTGGATGTTCCCAAGCGCCCGGCCCTCTGGCGAAGGCTCCTGCACGGTGTACGCCGATATCAGCAAGAGCTCTTCACAGACACCGGCCAACGCAGCCCGCTGGCGGGATGCTACGCAGACCCTTACGCGACATCTGTTGATGGGTACCCTTCTCAGAAGAAAAGGGCCTCCCGCTAGGGGAGGCCCCGTGCTCCTACCGTGCTTCGACCTTAGCCCTTCGCCTTGAGTGCCATGTCGATGGACCAGGTGTCCCAATGCGGTGTGTCGTGCCACTTCCGGGTCATCCACGGCTTGTTCATGATGTTGTAGCTGTAGTAGTAGATGGGTGCGATAGCCACGATCTCGTCGATGAGCAGTTTCTCAGCCTCGAAGTACAGCTTTGCTCGCTCGACTGGATCGGAAAGCCGCCCCGCCTGCGTGGTGACCGCGTCAAACCGTGCGATCGCCGCCCCCACGTAGGGGTCATTGGCGCTCAACCGCGGCTTGTTCTCGCCAAGGGTCGGGTTGAGCACCTCGTGTACCCAGTTGTTCTGGTCCGGGTAGTCTTGGCACCAGCCCAGCCGGTACACGTGCGGCACGTTCTCGATCGGCGTCTCTTTGGTGATGGTCTTCAGGTAGGTTCCCCACTCCTGGGTCTCAATGATGAACTTGGCTTTGGGGAACGCCTTCGTCCACATCGCCTGGATCGCCTGCGCGATTCGGGCATGGCCCTCGGACACGTTGTGCATGAGGATGATCTCGAGGCCCGCTCCATCCGGGTACCCAGCACCGGCCAGCAGCTGCTGTGCCGCGGTGACGGCCTTGTCGTAGTCCCACCCAGCTACGCCGATGGCCCACGGAGCGATCTCCGGGCTGAGAGCAGCATTGCCAAAGATGGTTCCTCCAGCGAACGTGTTCGCCGGGATCTGTCCGCCCTTCGTCACCTGCTCGACGATCGTCTTCCGATCGATGGTCATGGAGAGCGCCTTGCGCACATCCGGGTTGTCCATCGGGGGCTTGGTGGTGACGAACCCATAGTAGTAGGTGCAGGGCTGCGGCCGGATGTTGAGCTGCTTAGAGAGGACGGGGTCGGTCTTGATGCGGTCCATCTCCGGCAGCGGTGGGCCGTCGATCGTGTCGAGTTCGTTGTTGAGGTACATCGCGAACTCGGTGGAGTCCTCGACGATCGTCACGCAGTGAACCTCGTCAATGTTCCCGCCGCCCCACAGGGCCGCGGGGATGTACGGGTTTCGCACGAAGACGAGGTTGTCATTGTGAACCCAGGTCTTCATCACGTACGACCCGTTGGTGACGATGTTCTCCGGCTCGATCCACGCGTCGCCGTGCTTCGCGATCGCCCACTGCGGCTGGGGCCGGGCGACCCACATCGAGGCGATCTGGCCGAAGTAGCCCGCCGGGGCAATCAGCTTGAACTGAACGGCATACTGGTCGTACCCGACGGTCTCACCCTTCTCGTTCTTGATCGGAAGGAGCCCGACGCCAACATCGTCAAGCGCCCCGGTTCCCTCATTGGCCTCGAGGGCGCCGTCGATGATGTACAGCACGTAGGCGTAGTTCGAACCCGTCTCCGGGCTTAGCGTCCGCTTCACGCCGTACACGACATCATTACCAGTCACTGGACGCTTCTGGCCCCCTTCGTCGAGGTCATAGACGACCTGGCCCGCTTTGGCATCGTACTTCACCCAGTACACGTCCTTGCGCATGAAGAAGGTCCAGGTCAGCCCATCCGCTGAAACCTCCCAGCGCGCGGCCAACTCCGGGATCGGGGCCATCGTTACCTCGTCCATGTCCACAAGACCGAGGAACATCTGCTCGATGATCTCGATCGAGGTCGTGTCCTCACCGAGGGCCGGGTCCGCCGTGGGAGGTTCCGTGCCCAGGTTCCGGTTCAGGATCACCGGTGCCGCGAACGCAGGCCAAATCATCAACCCAACAACCGCCAGTATTGCCAGTTTGCTCAGCTTCATCGCATGCCTCCTTTGCTTCCTATCTGCCACAAGAACGAAAGACTCATCGCCTGCTACCCCTCCCGATCCCCTCCGACGACCACCTCCTCGAGCCAGGCCAGAAGCCTGGCGCAAACCCAATAGTCTATGTCCCTCTCAACCGCGGGTCAAACGCGTCGCGAAGCCCATCCCCCAGGAAGTTGAACGCGAGCGTCGTGGTGGCGAGGGCCGCGCCGGGGATGAGCGTCTCCCAGGGATATGTCCGCAACCCCTGGTACGTCTCCGAGATCATAAGTCCCCAGCTCGGGGTTGGAGGGGTCACCCCCAGCCCGATGAAGCTGAGAAACGCCTCGGTCAGGATGTACCCTGGAATCGCCAGCGTTTCCGACACAATACACGGTCCAATGATGTTGGGAAGAACGTGGCGGAATACGATGCGCAGGTTGCTCGCTCCCAGGGCACGCGCCGATTCGATGTACTCCTTCTGCTTGACAGACAGGGTCTGCCCACGGGCGAGTCGAGCCATCCCAATCCAGTTGAGGATCCCTAGCGCAACGAACAGAAAGAACATCCCCCCCAACGCCTTATCGATCCCCACCATCATCCCCACGAACCCCGTCGCGCCGCGGCGGCTCACCGCCTTGAACAAGGCCTGCATGAGGATGATGAAGATGAGAAGAGGGAACCCATACAGGAAGTCCACGAACCGCATCATCGCGTTGTCAACACCCGATGGGGCGAACCCGGAGATCACGCCGTAGGTCAACCCCACAATGAGGGCAACCGTTGCTGCCACAATCGCCACCGCGAGCGACACACGGGTACCGTAGAGCGTACGGCTGAGGATATCCCGGCCGAGGTAGTCGGTGCCGAGAGGGAAGCCCGGCGTCCCCGGAGGCAAATCCCGTTCGAAGAAACTCACCTCGGCGTAGTGCTTGGGGGCGATCAGAGGTCGCGCCTCTCCTCCGAAGATCGCGGCGGGGATCGTTGTGTCCACGAACAGCGCCACGATCACCAGCAGGAGAACGTAGATGGCGCCGACAGTGGCTGCTCGGTGTCTGAACAGGCGCCGGAACGCGTCCTGAGTCGGGCTCCGCCCTCGCATTTCTCCGTTTGCCCCCATCGTGCGCTTCTGGAGGGCCATCAGTCGTACCGAATCCTTGGGTCAAGCCAGGCGTAGCTTACATCCACCAGCAGGTTCGCCCCTACCAACAGTACGGAGTACAGCAACACGGCCCCCATGATCATCGGGTAGTCCCGGTTGGTTACGGAGGTCACGAAGTACTTCCCCATTCCCGCGATACCGAAGATCTGCTCGACAATCATGCTGCCTGTCACAATTCCGGCGAACATTGGGCCGAGGACTGTCGCTACCGGGATGAGGCTGTTTCGCAGCCCGTGCAGGATGACCGTCCTTCGCCCCGGCAGTCCCTTGGCGTATGCGGTTCGGATGTAGTCCTCACGGATAACCTGAAGAAGGCTTGCCCGGGTCAGTCGCGCGATGGACGCCGAATACGCCAGGCCCAAGGTTAGGGAGGGCAGAATCGCGTGGAGCCAGAACTTGCCCGAGAGGAGGTTGGGGAAGAATCCAAGGTAGAGCTGGGTGTAGTCCGTGCCCCACCGTGCTGCGGGGAGCCACCCGAGAATGAGAGCGAACACCCACATCAGGAGGGGGCCCGTGACCATGGTGGGCATAGATACACCCAGAATCGCCGCGAACGTAGCTCCGTAGTCAACGATCGTGTTCTGCTTGACCGCAGCGATGGTCCCCATGGGGATTCCGATGCATAAGGCGAACAGGAGAGCGAGCACCCCCAGCTGGAACGAGATAGGGAACGTGCGCTTGAGGATGTCGGTTACGGTCTGAGACCGTGATGCATAGGACGGGCCGAAGTCAAACCGGATCGCGTCCCAGATCCAGCGTCCGAGCTGTTGGTGCAGAGGGAGGTCCAACCCGTACTTTCGCTCCAGGTTCTTGCGAATCGTCTCCGGTATCTGCTTGTCTCCTCGAAAATCAAACGGCCCCCCCGGGATGGCACGAGCAAGGAAGAACGTGACCACCATGATGGCCAGCAACACGGGGATCGCCCACAGCAGCCGCCGCACCAGATACTGAATCATACGAACCGCGGGTTATACTCACCCACTCGATGCCTGTCAACCACTCTGTCCTGGCGAGAGAGGGATTGCAGCGAGTTGTTCTATTGGCGGCATCTCCCGTATCCTCGGCGGTGCTATCCTTGTGGACGGAGGGCAACACGTGGCGATTCTAGTAGACGCGAACACACAGGTAGTCGTTCAGGGCATCACCGGGGGCGAGGGAGCGTTCCACACCCGGCAGATGGTGTCCTACGGAACCAAGGTCGTGGCCGGGGTCACCCCGGGCAAGGGCGGCACGGCCCTCGATGGGATCCCGGTCTACGACTCGGTGGCCGAGGCGGCGGAAGCCCATTGCCTGGACGCCTCGGTCCTGTTCGTCCCCGCGGCGTTTGCACCGGATGCGCTCCTCGAGGCCGCGGCCGCCGGGATCCCTCTTCTCGTGTGCATCACGGAGGGGATCGCCCTTCACGCCATGCTCCGCACCTATCCACTCCTCAAGGCGTACCCGGTCCGGCTCATCGGCCCCAACTGCCCCGGCCTGATCTCTCCGGGCAAGGCCAAGGTCGGGGTCATCCCCCCCGCGGCGTTCACCCCTGGGTCGGTGGGGATCGTTTCCCGCTCCGGCACGCTCACCTACGAGATTGCCCATCACCTGTCGCAGGCGGGGATCGGCGAGTCCACGGTGATCGGGATCGGGGGGGACCCGAT
This sequence comes from Candidatus Bipolaricaulis sp., assembly GCA_020062805.1. Lineage (GTDB taxonomy): Bacteria > Bipolaricaulota > Bipolaricaulia > Bipolaricaulales > Bipolaricaulaceae > Bipolaricaulis. The sequence goes on along the minus strand of JAGUVP010000264.1, from coordinate 3,517 downwards.
CATCGGGAGCTCGTTCACCGACCTCCTTCCCTTGTTTGAGTCCGATCCTGAGACAAAGGTCGTCGTCCTCGTCGGGGAGATCGGGGGCAGCGCCGAGGAGGAGGCCGCGGCCTACCTCGCCGAGAAGGGGACGAAGCCGGTTGTGGCGTACATCGCCGGGTTCTCGGCCCCGCCGGGAAAGCGGATGGGACACGCCGGGGCGATCGTGACGGGAAGCGAGGGCACGGCCCAGGCGAAAGCGGAACGTTTGGAGAAGGCGGGGATCCCCGTCGCCCGCACCCCCGGCGAGGTCGCCGTTCTCGTCAAGGAGGCGCTGCGGTGAGCCGAAGCTTCGGCTTGGTCGGGCTCCCCAACGCGGGGAAGTCCACCATCTTCAACGCCCTCACCCTGGCCGGGGCGAAGGTCGAGCCGTACCCGTTCTGCACGATCGAACCCCACCACGGGGTGGCGGCCGTTCCCGACGGACGGCTGGATCGGCTCCACGCGTTGTTCCCCGGCAAGAGGAAGGTCCCGACGACGATCGAGGTCGTGGACATCGCCGGCCTGGTGGAACGGGCATCGCAGGGGGAAGGGCTGGGAAACCAGTTCCTCGCCGAGATCCGTGGCGTGGAGGCGATCCTCCACGTGGTGCGTTGCTTCCAGGACCCGGACATCGCCCATCCCATGGGCGAGCTCGACGTGCGGCGGGACATCGGGGTGGTGGATGGGGAACTCCTCGCCAAGGATCGGGAGACCCTCGAGCGCCGGCGGGAGCGGTCCGCCAAGGCCGCCCGCACCGGCGACAAGGCGGCGCAGGAGGAGGTCGCCTTCCTCGACCGCCTTCTCGCAGCCGTGAACGCGGGGGAGTCGATCCGCACGCTGCACTTCTCCTCCCACGAGCTGCCCCTCCTCCGCGAGCTCGCTCCCCTCACCTCGAAGTCGGTTCTGTTCGTGGCCAACGTCGGCGACGAGGGAGAGAGCGCCCTGTCACGGACCCTGGCCGCCATCGCCCAGGAGAGTGGGGCGGGGTGGATCGTCGTCCGCGGAAAGCTCGAGGCGGAGCTCGGGGAGGCGTGCCCGGACGAAGGAGAGCGCCAGGCGTTCCTCCGGGAGTACGGCCTCGCCGAGTCTGCCCTCGTGCGTCTGGTGACCGAGGCGTACCGCCTCCTCTCGGTGATCACCTTCTACACGGTGGAAGGGCCTGAGGTCCGGGCGTGGACGGTCCCCGCCGGGACGAAAGCCCCCGACGCGGGAGCGGCGATCCACACCGATTTCCGTGACCGGTTCGTTCTCGCCGAGGTCATCCATCTCCCCGATCTACTCGCCGTCGGCTCCGAGCGGGCGCTGCGAGAGGCGGGCAAGATCCACCGTGCTGGCCGTGATTACACGGTCCAGGACGGCGACGTCATCCACTTCATCTCTGCCTGATGGCCACCGGCGCCCTTCTCCTCGCCAGCGCGGTGTGGGGGTGGACGTTCGTCCTGGTGAAGGACGCGCTGCGGGAGGTCGGCCCGTTCTGGTTTCTCGCTCTGCGGTTCACCTTGGCGACCCTCCTTGCCCTGCCCTTCCTCCGCGGGCGGCGGGAGGCCCGCTTAGCTCGTAATTGGCGCTGGGGAGCGATCCTCGGTCTGGCCCTGTTCGGGGGGTACTTCCTCCAGACGTGGGGGCTCGTGTACACCACCGCTCAGAAGTCGGGGTTGATCACAGGGCTATCCGTGGTCCTCGTACCGGTGGTGGCGTGGGCGTTCGGCCGCCGGCCAAGTGTGCGCGCATGGGTCGGGGTCGCCCTGTCTGGCGGAGGGGTGTCCCTTCTTGCTCTGGGCGGGGACTCCCTCGGCGGGGGGGCGTGGTTCGGCGACCTCCTCACTGCGTTCTGCGCGATCGCGTTCGCCGTGCACCTCGTCCTCCTCGACCGCTATGCCAAGGCCGGCGATCCCCGCGCTCTCCTCGCACCGCAGGTCGGTCTCGTTGCCTTGCTCTCCCTTGCTGGGTCGGGGTGGCAGAGGGAGGTCAGCTTTGCGTTCTCGTCCCACGTGTGGGTCGCGGTGGGGGTGACCGCAGCCCTGGCCACAACCGGCGCATTCGCCCTCGTCCTCTGGGCGGGGCGTCGGGCGTCGGCAGCGCGGATGGCGATCGTGCTCGCCACCGAGCCCGTGTTCGCCGCGCTCTTCGGGTGGTGGCTCCTCGGCGAGGTGCTCTTCCCCGTACAGATGGCAGGTGGGGCGCTGGTGATGGCTGGGATCCTCTCCCAACGCTCCTGATCGGCGTTCCGTTGACGCGTCACCCCGCGCGAACGATACTTGGAGCGGAGGGATGTCCGAACGGCAAGGAGCCGGTCTCGAAAACCGGTACGGCTGAAAGGCCTTCGGGGTTCGAATCCCCGTCCCTCCGCCATAAGGACAGTCTCAGGTCCCGAGTCGCAGGTCAGGAATGCGGTTGGACTTTCAACTTTTGGACCTTAGACTTGTGGCTGTGTTGACGCGCCCGTAGCTCAGGGGATAGAGCGCTGCCCTGCGGAGGCAGAGGACGCAGGTTCAAATCCTGCCGGGCGTAAAGCAGGCCTAGAGCTGCGTCCGGCCCTTGAGGGCGCGGCCGAGGGTGAGTTCGTCGGCGGATTCGAGGTCCCGCCCCACGGGGATCCCGTGGGCGAGCTGCGAAACTGCTATGCCCAACGGCTTGAGCACCCGCAGCAGGTGCATCGCGGTGAGGTCGCCGTCGAGCTTGGGCTCGAGGGCGAGGATCACTTCCCGAACGCCCTCGACCTTTACCCGTTCCACGAGGCTGGCCACGGCGAGGTCGTCAGGACCGATGTCCTGGCTTGGAGAGATGAGCCCTCCCAACACGTGGTAGCGGCCTCGGTATTCCCCCGTCTTCTCGATGTGGGGGATCTCCCACGGCCGGGCGACGGTGCAGAGCGTTGTTCCATCGCGCTTGGGGTCGCGGCAGATCGCGCACGGGCCGTCGGTGGCGAAGTTCCCGCACCGCGGGCAGCGGGTGATGCGGTCGAGTCCGGCCAGGGTCGCCGTGAGCCTTCTTCCTTCCTCCGGCTTGGCGAGGAGGAAGAACGCGATTCGCTCTGCTGATCGTCGTCCGATCCCCGGCAGGCGGGACAAGGTGGCGAGGAGATCTTCGAGGGGAGCGATCATCCGCCAAATCCCGGGGGGAGGAGCCGCGTGAGGGGGGCCATCGTCTTTTGGACGAGTTCCTTGGCTTTTGCCTGGGCCTCGCGGACCGCTGCGACTACAAGATCAGCTAGCAGGTCTACTTCGTCCGGTCGCGCGACCTCGGGAGAGATCTCCACCTTCTGAAGCTCGCCGTGACCGTTCACCACGGCCTTGACCACGCCCCCGCCTGAGGTGGCTTCCACTTCGGTCTCGGCCAACTTGCGCTGGTTCTCCGCCATCTGCGTCTGGAGGCGTTGCGCCTCCTTCATCAGGTTCCGCAGATCACCTGTTCCCATTGTCTCCCTCCCGTAGGATCGTTCCTTCCAATGCCTCGGCGAGGATTCTCGCTCCTTCTTCCAACGTTGGCTTCTGAG
>JAGUVP010000311.1 GCA_020062805.1 Candidatus Bipolaricaulis sp. | reverse complement strand
GCGGTTCGCCGCGGAGGTGAAGGGCGCGGGGACGGTGGTGTGGGCGGGGCCGCTCGGCGCGTTCGAGCACCCGCCGTTTGGCGAGGGAACCGCCGCGGTTGCTCAGGCCCTCGTCTCTTCCACGGCGTTCACCGTGGTCGGGGGTGGCGAGACCGGCGAGGCTGTGGAGAAGCTGGGCCTTGCCGAGCAATTCGGGTACGTTTCAACCGGCGGCGGGGCGACCCTCGACTTCCTGCGCGGGAAGTCCATGCCGGCGTTGGAAGCTCTGCGGGCCGGTTGACCTGGTCCTAAGGTGCTACGGAGACTCAAAGACCCCTATCGCCGAGCGCGCCGAGAACAGCAGTTGAGGAGTTGGGCAGTTGCCGATTCGTTGGTTCAGCGAAAAGGACGTCGGACACAGGGTCCGACGCTACGGATAAGGCCGTCGCAGACAAGCTGCGACGCTACGAAAGCACGCCGTTGCAGCGTCGGGGCACGTTCCCGACGAAAGGAGTTGGCGAGCCAACCGGATTACGGCGAACGGACAACGGGCCCGCGATCGTCGCAAACGCTTGACCGCCCTCGCCCGGCAGAGGTAAGATGAGGCCGGTCGGCTGAACCCGAAGGCGGGCGTAGCTCAGTTGGTAGAGCGGCAGCTTCCCAAGCTGCAGGTCACGGGTTCGATCCCCGTTGCCCGCTCCAGAAGGACAGTCGAAAGTCAGAAGTCGCAAGTCCCAAGACAAGACGGTTCTACTTCTGAACTCCTGATCTCGGGCTTGTGACCTGAGACTTGTGGCTTTCGACTGTCTTCTTGGAGGTGACGTTGTCCGGCAGGTTCCAGCTCTCGCTCGATGTCCTTGCGCAGAAGGCTGCGGAGTGCCGTCGGTGTCCGCTTGCCGAGGGCCGGCGCACCGTGGTGTTCGGCGAGGGGAACCCGCAGGCGCCGCTCCTGTTCGTGGGGGAGGGGCCCGGGGAGGTCGAGGACGAGACGGGTCGACCGTTCGTCGGTCCGGCTGGACAGCTTCTCACCCAGATCCTGTCCTCGGTGGGCATGTCCCGAGACGCGGTGTACATCGCGAACATGGTCAAGTGCCGTCCTCCTGGGAATCGGGTGCCCACCCGCCAGGAGACCGAGACCTGCTGGGATTGGCTCGCCGCCCAGATCGCCCTCCTTCGGCCGCGGATCATCGTCACCCTCGGCAACACCCCCACGCAGTGGTTTCTCGGCGGCAACGAGGGGATCACCCAGCTCCGGGGAAGGTTCCATCGCTGGAAGGGCGGGATCGAGGTGTTTCCGATGTACCACCCGAGCTATCTGCTGCGCAATGCGAGCAAGGCCAAAGGAAGCCCCAAACACCAGACATGGCTCGACATCCAGACAGTGAAGGAACGGATCGCGCTCCTCTGCCCGACCCCGCGGGTCTGACCGCTGCGCAGCGGGGCGAGCTCGTGCAGGGGGCCCTTGCCCAGGCCGAGGATCTCCTCCGTGCGAACCGCCCCGCAGAGGGGATCGCGCTGCTTCTCGATGCGCTGCGCTACGGCGAGGCCAAGGCCCAGGTCTTGTTCCGGCTGGGGAACCTGTACTACGAGCAGGGGGACCTGCCCCGAGCCGAGCACGGCTACCGCCGGGCGACCGAGGAAGACCCCCGCCATGCCTCCGCCCACCACAACCTGGGGGTGGTGTACCGGCGGCAGGGCAAGATCGGGCAGTCCGTGCGGATGCTCAAGAAAGCGCGGCGGCTGGAGCTGCATTACCCGCGGCGGGTCGAGCCTTCCCCCGATGACAAGCGGAGGGCGCGAAGATGGGCGCGGCGCGCTGTCGTGTTTCCGCTCCTCATCCTGGGTTCCATCGTTCTCTTCGTGTGGTTCCTGGTACGGTTCACCTAGCCACGTACTGGTCGTAGAGCGCTTGAGCGCGGTGGGGGTCGGAAACGCCCTTCACGATCGCCCGGCCATCGGGAAACACGGTCAGCAACACCCCCTCGATCTCGGCGACGAGCACCCCATGGGCGACCCGTGCTTGCCCGAGCGGGCCGAGGCGCGCGGCCAGATCCCGCACATCAACCACACCACCTCTCCGGGGAACAATCTGGACGCTATCGCCGCACAGGGCAGCGGTTCGGGGCGGATGGGCCAGGAACTCGAACCGGCGCGCTCCGCAGCACGGGCAGCTCGGGGCGCGCTCGACCGTGGTCGCTTCCGCCCGCCCTGTCCAAAGGTCGAGGTGGACGAGCTTCCCT
>JAGUVP010000027.1 GCA_020062805.1 Candidatus Bipolaricaulis sp. | reverse complement strand
TTGACGTTTCCACCACACTTGCGGCACGCACGCCCGTTGAGTTCCACGGGCTCGGCCCCAAACCCCTGCCGGCGCACGAGGACCGCGCCACAGGAAGGACATAGCGTCTCGCTCCGCGGCCTCTCCCAGACGTTTCCGAGATAGACGTGGCTCAGGCGGCGGGAGGCGATGTCACGGGCCCGCTCCATGGTCTCGAGTGGGGTCGGCTCACGCTTCATCCGCCAACTGGGGAAGTAGCGCGAGAAGTGCAGGGGGATCTCGGCTGAGATCCCCGCCAGCCACTCGCAGAGATCGGCGACCTCCTCCGGCCCGTCGTTGAGTCCCGGGATGAGGAGGCAGGTCACCTCCACGTGGCAGCCGGCCGCGTGCGCCTTCTCCACCGTCCGGAGGACCGGGTCGAGCCGGCCGGCGCAAACTTCCGTATAGAACCCGTCGGTGAAGGCCTTCACGTCCACGTTCATGGCGTCGATGTAGGGTAGGAGGTCGCCCAGGGGCTTCTCCCGGACGAAACCATTGGTGACCAGGACGTTCTTCAGCCTGGCCGCCCGAGCCAGCCGGGAGGTCTCAAGGACGTGCTCGATCCAGACCAGAGGCTCGCTGTAGGTGTAGGCCAGGCCGAGGCAGGAACGCTCTGAGTCACGCCACCTCAGGGCGGCTTCCACGGCCTCTTCCGGGCGCATCTCGATGTCCTCGCCGACCTCCTGGGAGAGCTCCCAGTTCTGGCAGTGACGGCAGCGTAGGTTGCAGCCGAAAGCACCCAGGGAGAAGACGTAGCTGCCGGGGTGGAAGTGATAGAGCGGCTTCTTCTCGATCGGGTCCATGGCGTGGGAAGCCACTCGGCCGTACTTGGAAGCGTACAGGGTCCCGTCCTCATTCCTGCGGATGCGACAGAACCCCACCTTGCCCGACCGGATGTGACAGTCCTGCGGGCAGAGGAGGCAGTGGACCAGACCATCCTCGAGCTTCTCGTAGTAGTCGGCCTCGCGCAATCTCTACAGACTCTCCCTATACCCGCCGGCCGCGTAGGGCGAGCCGCAGCCCGGGTTTCGAGCCCTGTTCATACTAGATTGCCCTCTAGACGCCCGAGCATGGAGAGCGGCCAGGGGGTTGCGCTAGGTGCAATGCCCCGTTGCGTACAGTGCACTTAATTTCGGGACCATTATCTATGTTCCTGCCGGACTCACCCGGAACCGTCCGGACATCGCAGCCGGAAGCCGCACAGCCTTGGTGCCCCTCCCATTGTAACCGTTTGGTGGCAAAGTTGCAGGGTGGGCGTGGGGGTCAGGGGATAGTGGCAACCGTGGGGGAGCTTCGGTAGCTCCCCGACGGCCTTGATCCCTTGAAGCGGGGTGACCCGCGACGGGTCCCGCGACGGGTGCAGGCTCATCGGACGCCCCGGCGCGCCACCAGCCAGGATTCCTTCTTCCCCTTCTTGGTGATCTGCTCCTGGTCGACGCCCAGTTCGCGGGATAGGATCTCCATCACGCGGGGACCGCAGAAACCGCCCTGGCATCGTCCCATGCCGGGACGTACCCGGTACTTGACGCCGTCGAGAGTCCGCGCCCCGCGCCTGATCGCCTCCACAATCTCGCCTTCAGTCACCGTTTCGCAGCGGCAGACCACGTGGCCGTAGCGGGGGTCCTTTTTGATTAACGCCTTCCGTTCCTTCTCGGAGAGCATGCTGAAGTCTGGGATATCCTGGCGGTGGGGGTTGAATTTCGGGTCGGGGTCCAGGACCAGCCCGTCGTTCCGCAGGATATCCGCCACCTCCAGGGCCGCCCCGGGGCTGGCGCTCACTCCGGGATAGCCTATGGTCATGTTGATGAAACGTGGCACCCGCTCCGACATCGCCACCTCGCACTCGTGCCATCCGATCTCGAAGTTGCGGAACATGAGATAGCCGCAGAAGGAGTTGATCACGTCATTCTCCGATATCTCGGGTATCAGCTTGCGGGCATTGGCCAGCGCCAGCCTGGCCATGTGCTCCGTGGTGGAACGGTCGTGGCGGCGGTTGATCTGCAGCTGTATGCCGAAAAGCAGGTTCCCCTCCACCGTGGGCACCACGATGTTCATGTCCCCCGGCTCCTCGGGGATGATAGCCAGGAGGCTTCCCGCCAGCTGCGAGCAGTTCCTGTCCATCACGCCCACGTAACCCTTGATGGGGAAGAGGACGAAGTCGTCGGCGTTCACCATGGCCGCGATCGTGTCCACCCATTTCCCCCGCGGCGTTGATGACATAGCGCGCCCTTA
>JAGUVP010000018.1 GCA_020062805.1 Candidatus Bipolaricaulis sp. | reverse complement strand
GTTCCCGAGACCCTGAATCTCCGCGATCCCCGGCCTGGGCTCAAGGAGGACCTGCGTAGGAACGTTCCGCAGAACGTCCCCGAAGATCTCCCCCCGCGCGAGGCCTTCGATCGTTGTGCCCAGAAAGTCGCACTTCACTGTGAGCTTCCCTTCTTCGTCCGTCTTTCCGTGCAACTGGGCCACGTTCAGTCCGAGCATCCGGGCGAGATCTGTGTCGTTCGAGAGCCCCACCACACACAGAAGCGCTACCACGACCAATCCGAATGCGATCCTTCTTAGCTGCATCATCCCACCTCCTCTCCTGTCCTGATCCGTGATCCGTAACCCGTGGACCGTAGTCTGTCGACCGTTGTCCGTTGTCCCGCAGGAACCGTGATCGGTGTACCCCCTTCACCACCCCCTTCGGCGGGGCAGGAGGGCAACTGGAGGGCATGGGGTGAGGTCGAAGGGCGCGCGAGGCGTCGGAGTTTGGGCCGGGAGGCGATGCGTGGGATGACCCTCTGCCTGCGCCGCTGATTCTTTGGATGATCAGTATACACCCTGGACGAGGGGCGGGTTTCAATCTATGTTTCGTTCGCTTCTGAACGCTATTCCCCAAAAAGCGCGACACTTGAATCGGAGCGCCGTTCGCCGCCGTTCCTCGACCCGTACTTGTTTGCCGCTGAGACGCAGAGAAAACCCGTTCTGGACTTGAATCCAAGTTCCCGAGGTTCTGTCCTGTAGCGCCGCAGCGTGTCTGCAACGAACGGCCGTCGGGAATGAACCCCGACGCTACGATCCTTTCTCTCTGCGAACTCCGCGCCTCTGCGGTGGATTCGAGGTACGCCAAACATGTACCTCGACCCGTCACACGAAGAGGGCTATACTTGGCCTTGTGAGTTCGCGCCCTTCTGCTCGTGGCTTATCCATCCCACCGCATGCCTCACCTCCCAGCCCCAGCAGGAGGGCGCTGCTCATTCGGCACCCGTGACGGGTGATGGGTGACAGGTGATCGGTCGCGAATGGTGAAGAACAGGCTTCCGAAGGAACGCTGGTGAAAATCGCCCTGGGCCAGATCAACCCGACCGTAGGTGACCTCGCTGGAAACAGAGAGCGGATCGTCCGCGCCATCGCCGAGGCCAGCCGCCAGGGGGCTGACTTGGTCATCTTCCCTGAGCTGGCTCTGCTCGGCTACCCTCCGCGGGACCTTCTCCTTCAGGCGGGGTTCCTCGACGCAGCGGACCGCGAGTTCGCCGCGATCGTGAAGGCAAGCTCCGACCTAGGCGTCGTCATTGGCCACGTGGCCCGGGCCGGGACGAAGGCAGCCAATGTGGCCGATCCCTCTGCCGCGGCGTTCGGCGGAGACGCGCTTCTCCACAACGCCGTGTTCCTCCTCGCCGATGGCGCTGTGATCGGTCACCAGGTCAAGCACAGGCTGCCCTCGTTCGACGTGTTCGAGGAGGAACGGTATTTCTCGCCCGCCACGGAGATCGCGGTGCTCGATTGGCAGGGCTTGCGTCTCGGGCTCTCGGTGTGCGAGGACTTCTGGTACGAGGAGGGGGTGCTGGCCGCTCAGGCAGCCGCAGGCGTGGACCTCCTCGTGAACGTCTCCGCCTCCCCCTACTTCCGGGGGAAGCCCGTCCTGCGCTACGATCTGGCCCGGAAGTGGGCCGAGCGGTCGGGCGCGCTCTTTGTGTACGCGAACCTCGTGGGGGGGCAGGACGAACTCGTGTTCGACGGCGGATCGTTCGCCCTCCGGCCGGACGGGGCGTTTCTCCTCTCCGCCCCGCGGTTCACCGAAGGCGTCTGCACTTTCGACACGGCGGGAGCGCCGGTCGACCCCCCATCGAACGACGGGATGGGCGATATCCAGGACGCTCTCATCGCCGGGATCCGAGACTACTTCGACAAGAACAGGATCCGGGGGTGTATCGTAGGGGTCTCCGGTGGGGTGGACTCGGCGGTCGTCTCCGCGCTCGCCTGCAAGGCGCTCGGCTCGGATCGGGTGTTGGGCACGTTCTTCCCCGGACCGTACACCGCGAGCGAGTCGCGCGACGAGGTGACGCAGCTCGCGAATGCCTTGCGGATGCGCGTTGTGGAGATTCCGATCGATGCAAGCTTCTCCGCTCTCAGTGAGGCCCTGGCTTCGCACGTCGCAGTGGAAGGCCTGGTAGCAGAGAACCTCCAGGCAAGGGTCCGGGGAGTCCTGTGGATGGCACTGGCCAACGCCCTCGACTACGCCGTCCTCGCTTGCGGGAACAAGTCGGAGATCGCCACGGGCTACAACACGCTCTACGGAGACACGGTGGGCGCGCTGGCGCCGATCGGCGATCTCGTCAAGGCCGAGGTGTACGAGTTGGCCCGGCTCATCAACGAGCAAGGACCCGTCCCCATGATCCCCGACGGGACCCTCGTCCGACCTCCCTCCGCCGAGCTGAGGCCCGATCAGCGCGACGACGAGGATCTCCCTCCCTACGACGTGCTCGACCCGCTCGTGCGGGCGCTCGTCGTAGAGAATCGACCGTCAGGAGAACTGGCGCGGGCGTTCAGCCCAGACTCGGTCCACGACGTCGCCCATCGCCTTCACCGGGCTGAGTACAAGCGGAAGCAGCTTCCTCTGGTGATCAAAGTGTCACCGAAGTCGTTCGGGATCGGCCGTCGGTACCCCATCACCCACAGGTTCGCAGGCTGAGCATTCCCGATTGTTGCCGTCGCGGGGAAGCTCTGTCGCCAACAGATCCGGCTATGCTGGTAGAACCAGATCCGGAGACCGACGCGGGCCCCTACGAGCCTTCCTGGCGACGGGCGCGACGAAGGAACGTGGGGATGTCGTAGTCGTCGCGGATACCCTCCCGCTCCAATCGCTCCAGGACGACCTCTTCTTCGGTATCCATGATCTCGCCGCTCTGGACTGCGGCGAACCCGGTGGCGATTACGGTCACCTTGGCCTTCTGCATCCCTTCCCGAATTGCGGCGCCAAAGATGAGGTCGGCCTTGTCGGACAGGGCTTCCTGAATCGCCCCGGCCGCCGCAGTGACCTCTTCCAAGGTCAGGTCCTCGCCGCCGGTGATGTTGAGGATCGCTTTCTTCGCACCCTTCACGCTGAAGTCGAGGAGGGGCGAAGAGATGGACTTGCGGGCCGCCTCGCGCGTCTTGTTGTCGCCATCGGCTTCGCCAATTCCCATGAGGGCGGTTCCCGCCCCGCGCAGCACCGCCTCGACATCGGCGAAGTCGAGGTTGATGAGACCGGGGACGGTGATGAGCTCGGTCACCCCTTGCACCCCTTGGCGGAGAACCTCGTCCACGAGTTCGAATGCCCGGGTGAGAGGCATCTCGTGGGGGGCGACCTTGAGCAGACGGTCATTGGAAATGGTGATGATCGCATCTACGTTCCGTGCGAGCTGTTGCAGACCTCTCTCTGCACGCTGGGACCGAGCGAGGCCTTCGAACGAGAACGGCCGGGTGACGATCCCCACGGTGAGGATGCCCAGCTCTTTGGCGATCTCCGCGACAACCGGTGCGCCACCCGTCCCAGTCCCGCCGCCCATTCCGGCAGTGATGAACACCATGTCCAACCCATCGAGCAGATCAGCGATCTCATCGCGGGACTCCTCGGCCGCCTCGCGTCCCACCTCCGGGTCTCCCCCTGCTCCCAGTCCTCCCGTGCGCTTGCCCCCCAGCTGCAGGTGGCGTTGGGCCTCGATCATCTCCAACACCTGGGCGTCGGTGTTCATCACCACGAGTTCGACGCCAACCAGCCCTGCTTGGACCATGCGGCTGACGGCATTCCCGCCACCTCCGCCTACCCCCACCACCATGATCTTAGCTGGGCTCTCCCCCATCATCCCCCGCTCACCCCCGCAGGAACTTGCGGAACCATCCCAGCATCTTCCCCAGCATCCCCTTGGAGGATCCCCGCGAGCGCTTGGACGGCACGAAGTCCCGGGTTTCCACCGCATACTTGAGGAGCCCGATCCCGGTGGCGTAGATCGGGGACTCCACGATGTCGCGCAGACCGTGGATCCCCTGCGGCAGGCTCCCCACGCGGGAGGGCAGTCCGTAGCGTCGCTCGATGTACTCGGACATCCCGTTGAGCTGGGACGTCCCGCCCGTGATGACCACCCCCGCCGGGATCAGGTCGCGGTACCCCGCGTCCTCGACCTCCTGGATCGCCAGATCGAGGATCTCCTCCACCCGAGGCTCAATGACCTTGGCCAGTTTCTTCCGCGACACCTGTTTCGTGCTCTCCCCGCCGATCGTTGCCACATCGATCTTCTCGTCGTCGCCCACCGAGTCCACAAGGCAAGTTCCGTACTGCTTCTTGATCCGCTCCGCTTCCTCGATTGGAGTCTGCAGTCCGACGGTGATGTCGTTCGTGATGTGCTCCCCGGCGATGGGGATCGTCTTCGAGAACCAGATGTCGCCGCCGCGGAACACGGAGATGTCCGTCGTTCCCCCGCCCGAGTCGAGGAGCACCACCCCCAACTCCTTCTCCGCAGAGGAGAGGACCGCCATCGCCGAGGCCAGCGGCTCGAGCACGATCTGGGAGATGCCAATACCTACGGCCTCCACGCACCGTACGAGGTTGTGGACCGCGGTCACCGACCCGAGCACGATGTGCACGTCCACCTCGAGGCGGGTGCCCGTCATACCCACCGGATCGGTGATCCCCTCCTGACCGTCCACGATGTACTGCCGAGGGATGACGTGAATGAGTTCGACATCCGGAGAGAGGGGCATCGTCCGCGCTGCTTCCACCACCCGCCGCACGTCCTCCGCGGTGATGATCCGATCGGGCCGGGTGATGGACACGGTCGCCGAGTTGTTGAGAGAACGGATGTGCTTGCCCGCGATCCCAACGTAGGCGTTCTGGACGCGCACATCGGCCATGTTCTCCGCTTCCTCCACCGCTTTGCGGATGGACTGGATGGTGCGCCCGATGTCGACCACAACACCCTTCTCCAACCCCCGTGAGGGAGATGTCCCCAGACCGATGACCTCGATGTACTCGTCGACCACGTTGGCCACCAGACAGGCCACCTTGGTCGTCCCGACATCCAACCCCACCATCAGCCGCTCCCGCCTCATCGAACCACCACCCTCATCGTTTGCGCTTCAGGATCACCTCGTCGCCAACGCGAAAATCTACCATGGCGCACTCGGCAAGCCTCCATCGCTCCCATAGATCCTCCAGGATAGCAAGATGGTCCCTCAGTTGGCCAATCTCCCCCAACAGAAGGGTGGGGGACCTGTCACCACTGGCGATGACATTGGTGGGATCGGTTATATCAAACGTCGTGAACTTCTCCCTCACCCCGGGGCTCAGGCGAGCCACAACGCGGGCAGCGTACACGGCTTCGGAAGCTACCCGCTCGCCTGCTCGGGCAGCCCCCACCACGACAGGTGCTGTCGCTGGCTCGAGGATGAACCCCTCGGCATCCACCCACACCGCCGCCCCGCCTCGCAGCCCTACCTGCACCGTCGGTTCCCTCTCTTTGATCTCCACTTCCACCCGCTTCCAGAACGGGCGAACCCGAATCTTCGTCTCTAAAACCCGAGGGTCGTTCCGAATCCCATCGGCGATTTCCCCCGTCTGTAATCGAAGTACATTAGCACCGAGCAGAATCCCTGTCAACTGTTCGGCCACGACGTAACGCGTCGGGGAGACCCACACCTCCTCCACGCGCCACCATCCGCCCCAGCGAAGTGCAGCGTAAACAACGATGAGAAGAGAACAACACGCGCACCCGAGGCGTATCGCCCGGATCACTCCCCCACGACCTCAAGCTCCAGGTTGAGCCATACCCCGAACCGGCTGACCACGCAATGCTGAACCTGATCGACCAACTCCAGGACATCCACGGCGCGCGCCCGACCGAGGTTGCAGATGAAGTTGGCATGTCGCTCTGAGACCACGGCATCGCCAATGCGTGCGCCCTTGAGTCCACACTGGTCAATCAGCCAGCCTGCAGATCGCCCGTCCGCGGGATTCCGGAACACGCACCCCGCGGACGGAACACCCAGGGGCTGGCTCCGAGCCCGCTCGACCAGAAGGGGAGCCAGATCTTTCCGCAGTTGCGGTCGCAGGCCGACCGCGAGCACCGGCAGGCGCAGCCGGCGGAATACCGAGTCCCGATAGGTGAAGCCACACTCCTCAGGGGAGAAGGTGTGAACGCGCCCTGTGGGCAGGAGGGCTTGCACCCAAGCCACCTGTTCAGCGATCGCTCCGTGCTTCGTTCCCGCGTTCATCGCTACGGCGCCACCCACCGTTCCTGGGATCCCAGCAAGCTTCCACGCTCCCCAACGCGCCACCCGCGCCAAGGGCACACCCGCTCCGACCGACAACACCCCCTCGTCCTCGTGCCAGGCGCCTAATCCCGTGGTGGATACGACGAGGCCGGGGAACCCGCGATCCGGGACAAGGAGTTTGGACCCCCCGCCCACCATGCGCCACGGGAATCCGTGGGTCCGGGCTCGGACCACGGCCTCGGCCAACGCACTCTCCGTGGTCGGCCGGTACAGGGCGAAGGCCCTCCCACCAATCCGAAACGTGGTATGGGGAGCGAGCGGTTCCTGCACCCGTAGTTCGCCCGGAAGGCCTCTCAGGATCCGTAGGAGAGCCCGTGCGCCATCTCCCGCGCCAGCTTCCATATATCCCCCGCGCCGAAACACGCCACCACGTCCCCAGGCTGGATCATTTCCGCCGCTGCTTCCATCGCTGCGCCTAAGCTGTCCCGGTACACAGCGTTCCCCCCGGCACCGGAGACCGCCTCCGCCACCTCCCGTCCACTGACCCCGGGAATCGGCCGTTCGAATGCCGGATAGACCCGCGATACCACAACCTGATCGGCGCGAGATAGCACTGACCCAAACGCACCCGCCAGCGTCTTGGTTCGGGAATAGCGGTGCGGCTGGAAGATCGCCACGATCCGTCGATCCGGCCACCCCAACCGCAGCGCGGCAAGGCCAGCCGCGACCTCAGTCGGATGGTGAGCGTAGTCGTCCACCACGAGGTACCCGTTCTCCTCGAGGACCTCGAGCCGTCGACGAGGTCGCGCAGCCGTGGGGAACGCTGGCAGGAGATCGTGCACCGGGATGCCGAGGAGGACCCCAGCGGCGATCGCGCCCAGTGCGTTGCGCACGTTGTGCGGACCAGGCCCGGGGACTTCGACCTCTCCCGCCCGCTTCCCATGCAGAAGAACCTCGAAGCTCGACTTCTCCCGTCGGTACTCCGTCCCCACAGCGCGCAAGTCGGCCCTGGGGGAGAACCCGTAGGTCAGGGGAATACGCCGTGAACGCGCCGCATCGAGGGCGACCGGATCGTCGGCACACACGGCCAGCCGGTTCGCACGACCGACAAACCGGCTGAACGCCCGCCGCAACCCGTTGAACCCACCGTAGGTTCCGATGTGGTCCGTGTCTACTGAGGTGAGAACAGCCGCATGGGTAGAGAGACCGACAAACCGACCGTCGGACTCATCCACTTCGGCCACAAACGTCTTGCCCTTCCCAAGGCTCGCCGACGGGGAGCCCGGTACCTCCCCTCCCACGTAGTACCCACCCTCCCCCGTGACCGTGGTGACGAGGTGAGCAGCCCAACTGGCGGTGGTTGTCTTGCCGTGGGTTCCGACCACGGCCACCAGTTCACGTCCGCGGATGACCTCTCCCAACGCTGGGAGACGCGGCCACCGGGGGATGTCGTGTGCCACTCGGATCTCCGGGTTCAGAAACGAGACGGCGGACGAGTAGACAATGGCATTCACGCGCTGCGGTACGTTCTCCGCCCGGTGCCCCACGTGTACATCAGCCCACGCCCGCAAGCCTGCGGTGCGTAAGGAGTCCCGGATATCCGATCCAGAAACGGTCACTCCGCCTTCCCGCAGAAGCTGCGCCAAGGCGGACATCCCGTCCCCCCCAATCCCCACGAGGTGAACTCGCCCTGTGAATCCGCTCATGTTCGTTTGTCCTCCACGAGTGAGAGAAGTGCCTCTGCTACCCTTCGGCCGGCATCCGGCCGGGCCAGGGCCCGGGCCGCCGAGGCCATGTCGCGAAGTTTCAGGTCATCGGCCCACAGCTCCGTCACGAGTTCCCCCAACCCGCGAAGAGCAACCTCTTCCGTCAGCACAAGACACCCCCCGCTGCGGGCCATCACCCGTGCGTTGTCGTGCTGGTGCCTGTTCGCCGCTCCGTTCCACGGGACGAACAC
>JAGUVP010000321.1 GCA_020062805.1 Candidatus Bipolaricaulis sp. | reverse complement strand
GCTGACATGTGATTCAGGTGTCATAGACCTGTCCGTGAGGCGCACGCGGATGCGGATCCGCGAGACCTGAGGGGGGAGGCAGACGTGGAGGCTGATGTTGTGTGTTTGCGCAGCTGATCGTCAGCGGACTGGCGGCGGGGAGTCTATACGGGATCATGGCCCTCGGCCTGATCCTCATCTACAAGACGACCCACATCCTCAACTTCGGCCAGGGGGATATGGCGATGTTCAGCACGTTCATCGCCTTGTTGTTGTTCCGAACCTATGGGGTGCCCCTGCCGGCGGCGCTGGGCGGAGCGCTTGTCACGGGGATCCTGCTGGGTGTGGTGGTGGATCGGGGGTTGCTTCGCTGGGCGAAGAACGCCCCGGTGACAAGCCTGTTCATCGCCACGCTCGGCATCGGGATGATCCTGCAGGCGATTGCCCTGTGGATGGGACTTATTGACGCCCGGCCCTTCCCCTACGCCTTGCGTGGCCCTCCGCTGTTCATCGGTGATGTGGTCCTCCGACAGCACGATCTCCTCGTGTTCGGGGTGGCACTGACAGTGTCGCTGCTGTTTTTCCTTGTGTTCAAGTTCACCAAGGTGGGGATCGCGATGCGGGCCACCTCGCAGAACAGGCGGGCCGCGCAGCTCATGGGCATCAACGTCGGTCGGATTGGCACCTGGAGCTGGGCACTCGGTCTTGGGACGGGGGCGATCGCCGGCTGCCTGGTGGCGCCCATTGTGTTCCTTGACTTGACGTCCATGGTCTTCGTCATGATCAAGGCGATCGCCGCGGCGGTGCTCGGCGGGTTCACAAGCCTTCCGGGCGCCGTGGTGGGCGGCCTTCTGCTTGGGGTGATCGAGAACCTGTTCAGTGGCTACATGCCGCCGGCGATCGCCCCGCTCAAGACGACGTTTGTGTTCACCCTGATCATCCTCGTGCTCGTGTTCCGCCCTCACGGCCTCCTCGGCGAGCGGTCGGTAGGAGGGCACTGATGAAACGGCTCATCTTCTGGGCAGTGGTGATCGTGCTCCTGGCGATGGCTCCTTTCGTCCTGCGGAGCTACAACCTATATCTCCTCAACCTCGCTGCGGTGAAGATCATCGCGGCGATCGGTCTCGCGCTCCTCACCGGGTACACCGGACAGCTCTCGATCGGACACGCCGGGTTCCTGGCGATCGGGGCATACGGGACAGCGCTTCTGGCGCAGCACTTCGGCCTGCCGTTCTGGGTGGGCATCCCCGTAGCCGGCCTCATCAGCGGCCTAGCGGGGTTCATCTTGCTGATCCCCGCGTTGCGGCTGACCGCGATCTACCTGGCCATAGCCACCCTCGCGTTTGGAACCGCGGTTGCGGAGGCGCTGCCGCGGTGGGCAGCCGTCACGGGGGGCTACCAGGGGATGCGCGTCCCGCGAGCAAGCTTCTTCGGGATCAACGTCCCGAATGACGTCGCGATGTACTACCTGGCGCTGGCGATGACAGTCTTGCTCCTGCTTGTGGCGCGGAACATCGTTCGGTCCCGGGTGGGCCGGGCGTTTGTCGCCATCCGCGACAAGAGCATGGCAGCTCAGGCGTGCGGGGTGAGCCTCGCCAAGTACAAGGCGTTGGCATTCTTCGTGAGCGCCTTGTACGCTGGGCTTGCGGGCGGGCTCTACGCCCACGTTGTAGGGTATATCAGCCCGGCGGAGTTCGGGCTGGCGAAGTCCATTGACCTGTTCATCATGATTGCCCTGGGGGGCATGGCGTCTCTGCCGGGTCCCGTGCTGGGTGCTCTGTTCTTGACCTACCTCCCGCACTGGCTGAGCGGGTTCCGTGGGTTGCAGTCGATCATCTACGGAGCATCTCTCATCGGAGTGGTTGTCTTCATGCCGTTCGGGATCTGGGGGTTCGTCCGCAAGTGGACGGCCCCGGACAAAGTGCAGTCCCTGCCCAAGCCCCTGCGGGCAGCGGTTGCCTTCGTGCGCGGAGGGGGTGGGGCATGAGCGAGCACCTGTTGGCCGCATCTGGACTCACCAAGCGTTTCGGGGGCCTGACCGCGGTGGATGGGGTGGAGTTCCACGTGGATGAGGGCGAGATCGTGGGGCTTATCGGCCCCAACGGGGCGGGTAAGACG
>JAGUVP010000020.1 GCA_020062805.1 Candidatus Bipolaricaulis sp. | reverse complement strand
GTGTCGCCCGACGTGGGTCTGGTGGAGGTGAGGGCGGGTCCCGGAGCCTTGCTCTGCCTGGCTGGGCAGGTGAGGGTCGCGGACCGGGCAGGGTGGGCGACGTTCGCGGTTCCTCCAGGGTATCACGAGCTTCTCTCCGAGTTTGGAGGGGAGCCCGTCCGGCGGTGGGTCACGGTCCACGCCGGGGAGCGGACACAGGTGACGCTTGTTCTTGCCCAGGCCGGCACGTCCACGCCGATGGCCCTCCCGGGATCCACGGTGATCCTGGGGGTGAGCCTCGTCTCCCCGCGCGAGTTCCCCGCGCTCGGCGCGCAGCTTCGCCTACCCCCGGGGTGGGAGGCGGTTCCCTCGGCCGGGGTCTTCGACCCCGTTCGGGTGGGCGAGCTGACCGTGCGCGTGTGGATGGTCCGGATTCCGGATTCGGCAGCCCTTGAGGAGTACACGCTGGCCGTGGACCTGGTGGATCTTGGGGTGCAGGCCCAGACCACGCTCGCCGTGGCCGATCGCCTTCCGGCGCGGGTTGTGGTCTGCCATTGGGATGTGGGCGGAGATCAGCTCAACCTCGCGTTTCCCTGTGCGATCACCTACAACCGGCTGCGTTGGGCAGCCACGCTCGTGGGCCAGGAGCTTCCGTTCACGGGCCGCGTGTTCACGCAGACCGAGTTGGAGTCCCTCGCTACGGAGTGGCAGACCGAACCGTAGAGATCCGCCTCCAACGCTGAACCTGGCGAGGCCCTCACCTCCAAGAACGCCCCGAGGTGAGGGCCTTCTCTAGGTGAAGACGGGTCCCGCTCAGGCGGACGGCGGTCGCTATAATCCTCGTGACAAGGGGGGGCGATGGACGAGATCCTCAAGATGATTCGTGACCGGCGCTCGGTGCGGGCGTTCCGCCCGGATTCCGTGGAGAAGGAGAAGGTGGACGCGATCCTCGACGCCGGGCGCTGGGCGCCGTCCGGGAAGAACACCCAGCCGTGGCGGTTCGTGGTCGTGGAGTCCGCCTCCCAGCGGACTGAGCTGGCCAAGCTTGTCCCTCAGAAGAACATGGTCGGCTCGGCCCCGGTGACGCTGGCGATCCTTCTCGATCGGGCGGCGGGCTACGATGAGCTCAAAGACGCTCAAGGCATCGGAGCCTGCGCGCAGAACGTCCTCCTTGCGGTCCACGCGTTGGGCCTTGGCGCGTGCTGGATCGGGCGGGCCCGCGACAGGGAGATCGAGACGCTCCTCGGCGCGCGTGAGAACGAAGAGCTGATGATGCTCATTCCGATCGGCTATCCTGCAGAGACGCCGCCCGTGCGCGAGCGGCACCCGTTGTCCGAGCTGGTGCGGAGGATCTGATGCCCTACGCCCTCGCTCTGGGCGCAGCGCTCCTCGTGATTCCAGCCATTGGGCTGGGTCTTGTGGCTGTGTCCCTGGCGATCGTGGCGGGAGCGATCGTGCTTGTCTGCGCAGTCGCCCTTGGAGCGACAGGAAGCCTCGTCGACTGGATCCTCGCGGCGACGGCGATCGGTGTGTCGTGGCCTGCCGTTGAGTCCTGTCGTCGGCTGGTGCAGCGCCTCAAGGGGGCGCTCGCTACGGTCGGCCCGGGCATTGGGCGGCCACGCGGGGGTTGATCGCGAGCCTGCCGAACGCCTTGGCGTACTCGTTGGCGAAGTCGCCCGCCAGGAGGTCGGCCCGTCTGGCGTAGGCGGTTTTGTCGTTCCACGTCGTTTCCGGCTGGAGCATCTCCTGGGGCACGCCAGGGCACGAATCCGGGACCCAGACGTGGAACCGCTCGTCGAGTGTGAACTCCGCCTTGTCCAGCTCTCCAGATAGAGCAGCGCGCACCATGCGGCGGGTGAGGCGGATGTCGATCCGCGCGCCCAGGCCGTACGGTCCGCCGGACCAGCCGGTGTTCACGAGCCAAGCCTGGGTGCGGTACCGGTCGAGGTAGGTCCCGAGGAGGCCGGTGTACGCAGAGGGGAGGCGGGGCATGAACGGGGCCCCGAAGAACCTCGAGAACGTGGACCCCGGAACGACAACTCCCGTTTCCGTGCCGGCGAGCTTGCTCGTGTACCCCATGAGGAACCACAGCATCGCCTGATCTCGCTCCAGCCGCGCCAGAGGGGGGAGCACCCCGTGGGCGTCGGCGGTGAGGAAGACGATCGCCGAGGGGTGCCCAGCCCGTCCGGTGGGGTCGGCGTTGCGAATGAAGGACAGGGGGTACGAGGCGCGGGAGTTCTCGGTCAGCCTCCGGTCCGTGAAGTCGAACCGCCCGTTCGGGAGGAGAAACGCGTTCTCCACGATCGCCCCGTGCTCTTCCGGCGGTGCGTTGTGCATCACGGCATGGTAGATGTCCGGCTCTTTCGCCGGGTCGAGGTCGATCATCTTGGCGTAGCATCCCCACTCGAAGTTGAAGATTCCCCGGGAGCTCCAGCCGTGCTCGTCGTCGCCGAGGAGAGCTCGCTCGGGGTCGGAAGAGAGGGACGTCTTTCCAGTTCCCGACAGGCCAAGAAACAAGGCGGAGTTTCCAGAGGGATCCACGTTGGCCGCTCCGTGGAGGGGAAGAATCCCCAGCGGCGGGAGGAAGAAGTTCATCACCGTGAACAGGAGCTTCTTCACTGAGCCGAGATAGGCTGAGCCATACACGATCCCCACGTGATGGACGAAGTCCATGACCACGGCCACGTCGGACGGGGACCTTCTGTCCCGGTCCACGCGCAGTCGCCCCGTGTACTTCTCGGGATCGAGCTTGCCGTAGGGCAGGGCAAGGAGGGTGAACGGCCGCTCGGCGAACGCCGACCGTTCGGCTCCCTGCGGGAGCGGACGGAACATGTTGTCCGCAAACAAAGCGGTGAGCGCGCGGTCGGTGATCAGCCGCACGGTAAGGGCACACTGCGGATCAGCCCCCAGGGCCCGCTTCACCGTGAACAGACGGGGCGTTGCGCCGAGGGAGACCAGGGCGTCTTCGAGGATCATGTCGAACGTATCCGGTGTCATCGGGAGGCAGTAGGGAGAGGTCCAGTCCACCTCGCCGTGGATCTCGGAGCGATCCACGATGTACGTGTCCTGCGGCCGCCGGCCCGTGGAATCAGGGGGTGTCCATGTGGCCAGGGCACCCGACTCGCTCACCCATGCGTCGCGCTGGGAGATGGCTTCTGCAATCAGATCTCTTCGAGACGGGTCTTCCCGGACGTTGGGATGTGTTCCGAGAACGCTCTCTACGGCCCTCTCAGTTTCCATGGCTCCTCCCCGAGGTGGGGTGAACGTACACAGTCTGGGTGGGATAGGCAAATTCGATCCCTTCTGCGGCGAATCCGCGGAAGAGCGCGAGGTTGATCGCTTGCTGGGTGTCCATGTACACGCCGAAATCGGGGACGAGGACGAAGTACACGGCCTCGAACTTGAGGGCGAAGTCGCCGTATTCTTTGAAGTGAACGCGGTCAACGCGGGTGTTCGGCTGGGACTCGATGATACTGCGGACCATCCCCGGGATCGCGGCCAACTTCTCGTAGGGCGTTGCGTACACCACGCCGAATGAGAACACAATCCGGCGCTGGAACATCCGCTTGAAGTTGCGGACCGTGGAACGGAGGAGCTCGGCGTTGGAGAACACCAGCTGCTCGCCGCTCAGGCTGCGGATGCGGGTCGTTTTGAGGCCGATCCGCTCCACGGTCCCCAGGTGCTCGCCGACGATGATGAAGTCCCCCACCAGAAACGGCTTGTCCACCACGATCGAGACCGAGGCGAACAGGTCGCCGAGGATGGTCTGGAGGGCCAGGGCGACCGCGATCCCGGCGATGCCCACCCCGGTGATGAGGGCGGTGATGTCAATACCCATGTTGGCGAGGGCGATGAGAAGCACCACTGTCCACAGGACGATCTTCCCGAGGAACGCCACCGCGTTGAGGGTGGTGGCGGCCGCGGCATCCTTCTCCTCATCAAGCTGGTGCTTGATCTCCCGGTTGACCCAGTACGTGATGAGCCGGCTCCCCCACGTGGCCATCTGGACCAGCAAGGCGAGCATGGCCAGGATACCTACGGCGCGGGAGGCAGCTGGAGGAAGGGTCAGCGCCAGCGAGGCGGCGAACAGGGAGACTGCGAGCAGGAAGAGCACCTGTGTACGCCGGACGAGGTCCGCCCCCAAGCGCGCGAGCTCGCTGGGGACTCGCTGGTGGCGGGCGAGGAGCCGCCGGCGTGTCACCCACTTCGTGGACTTGAGGAGGGAGAACGTGAGGACGAAGATCCCCAAAGAGAGAAACCAGAGCCAGAGAGGGTTATCGGCAAACGTCTGCTGGAAGAAAGTCATGTCCTACTGCGGCTCGGCGGGTTTCTCCGGGCGCTGGCCGAGAAAGGAGAGAACGACGAGCACGATTCCGATGGCGAAGATGATCACCGTCGCCTCGGCGGACTGCTGCTCGATCAGCGTCCCGATGACCACCCCCACCAGGCCGATCCCGATGGCGAGAAGAAAGCCGCGAATCCCGATCCTCCTCATTGCGGTTGAGCGTACTCCCCGCGTGGCCTGGTTGCAAACGGAATGCCGACGGGCGAGGGCCCGCGGACTTCGCTTGCCGGGCCTGGTTGACGCTGGGACGGGGGAACAGTATCGTTCGCAATAGAGAGCAAGCGATGGCAAGAAAACACAAGACAGAGGACAAGAGTGGCGCCGGGGCGAGCATTGCGGTCATCGGAGCGGGGGTCGTGGGCTCCCTGGTGGCGCGGGAGTTGGCGCGGTACGAGGGCGAGGTCCTGATCGTGGAGCGCGAGCCGGACGTGGGATGGGGGGTGACGAAGGCCAACTCGGCCATCGTGCACGCTGGGTTCCATGAGAGGCCGGGAACGCGCAGCGCCCGGTTCTGCGTTGCGGGCAACGCCATCTTTGCCGACGTGTGCCGGGATCTCGAGGTCCCGTTCCAGCGGATCGGAGCGTACGTGTTGGCGCTGGCGGACGGCGAGCGGGCCGTCCTGGAAGAGATGCGCGGGCGGGGAGCCGAGCTTGGGGTCCCCGGCCTCGAGATCGTGGAGGGGGACGAGGTCCGAAGGCGGCTCCCCGATGTGAACCCCGACGTGAAGTGCGCCCTGTGGGCGCCGAGCGTGGGGATCACCGAGCCGTGGGCCCTCGCCGTGGCTGCGGCGGAGAACGCGGTGTCCAACGGGGCCATCCTCCATGTGGGGGAGGAAGTGACGGGAATCACGGTCCGCGCAGGCCGGGTCCGCGCGGTGAGAACGGACCAGGCGATGTACGACGTGGACGCCGTGGTGAACGCAGCGGGCCTCAGCGCCGATCGGATCGCGGCCCTGGCGCGGGTCTCTGTCCCCGGGCTCACTCCCCGACGGGGGGAGTACCTCCTCCTCGTGGACACTCCCCCTGCCCTGCGCACAGCGGTCCTTTTCCCCGTTCCCACTCCTCATTCCAAGGGTATCCTCCTTGTGCCGACCGTGGACGGGGGCCTCCTCCTCGGCCCGACCGCCACTGACCTCCCGCCGACACAGAGGGAAGCGACGGAGACGACGGTGGAGGGGCTGGCCTTCGCCCTGAACGGGGCACGGCGCCTCGTGCCCGATCTTCCCGTGGGGAAGGTGGTGAAGGTGTTCGCCGGTCTGCGCCCTGAACCGGCGGATGGCGACTTCTGGCTCGGGCGAACGGACGTCCCGGGCTTCTACCAGGCGGCGGGG
>JAGUVP010000214.1 GCA_020062805.1 Candidatus Bipolaricaulis sp. | reverse complement strand
CCTGTGGCCGGGTCGTGGAGTTCCGCCGATGCGAGGACCCAACCGCCGGTATCGACGCCGCCTGCAAGGAGTATCTTGCCGTCGTCCAGGAGCGTTGCGGTGTGATAGCGCCTTGCGGAGAGCAGCGCACCGCCCAGCGTCCAGCTTCCCGTTTCGGACGAAGGGGCCTGGACCTTGAACCTCACACTCTGACCCGCGACGCCGTTGCCATAGTTATCCACGACGCGCGCGACGAAGGGCTCGGCCAGTTTCGTGCCGACCGTCCCAGACTGACCCGAGCCGCTCTCCGCATAAAACTGCGAGACCGGACCGGCAATAACCTCGACGGAGCAGGTTCCCTCTATCGTCGAGCGATCGAGCCAGGCACGCACGGTCTGGGTCCCCGCCGTCGTGAAGGCAAGGGCATCGCGGAGCGTCAGAAGCCCGTCAACCATCTGGCCCTGCAACTCCACGCTTGGCCCTGTCGCGCGAATCCGGACGGGCCAATTGACCTCTGTGGCTCGCAGTCCACCCGAGTCCACCGCTTCCACCGTCACGTCCGTCTTCACACCGAGCATGATGGAGTCCGGGATGCCGGAAATGACAAGCCTTTCTGCGCTCACGGCCTCGACACCGACGATTTGAGTCGGGATCATGGGATAGTCGGGCAACGACACCGCGACGCTGATGGATCCGATCGCGCGCGGTGTGAGCTGGGCGGAGGTCTTGCCGTCGGCGAGGGTAGTGACGGTCTCGGAGACCTCGCCTTCGAAATCGGCCGAGCCCGCGACTACGACAAGCAGAACATCGACTCCAGCGACGCCGATATTGTCCGCGTCGAATACGCGGACACTGAGCGCAGCAGGCCGTCCGACCGTGACGATTCGCGGCGAGGGCGGCGCATCGAAACCTGCCACTTCCGCGGGCATCGAGAAGAACTCTCTCTGGGCGTAGGTCCTGTTGCCGTTCAGGTCCGTCGCAAGAATCTCGAGGAGGTTGCTGCCGAATGAGATCGCCACGCCGTTCGCGCTGAACGTGATCTCGTTTGGCGCCTCCTGGGTCCAACCGCCCGAGGCAAGGGCGGAGCCGTTGAGCAACACCCGGACACCCTCCGGCCTGATCCCGCCGCTCGGTTCCCCATCCGTTACCTTGACGACAATGTCAATCGTCCCGGTCTTCGTCGCGTCGTAGACGGGCGGCGATTCGATCGTCACTGTGGGCGGCACGGTCTCGAGGAGCGTAGTCGCGCGGAGGCTGCAATCGAGGGGGGCGACGAAACCGGAGTCCGGGTATGAGACTCGGAGCATGCTGACATCAGCCGAGGACGCCGCCCTGAGCGGCGCAACATTCCAGCGCCCTGCGGGGTCCGTCGTCCCGCTGTCCGCCGAGGCGCCGTCAACGAAGAGCGTTCCGCCCGACATGATCTGCGCAACAAGCTGCCGCGCGGGGAGACCGTTGGCGAAGGTGTCTTCCAGCTTGACAGCGGGACCGAGCGTGATCTGATTCATAAGTACGGTCTGGTCGCGTCGTTCGACGCAGGCGAGCCGCTGCGGCGGACCGGGGAGGATAAGGAGGTCGAGGACGCCCTGGATACTCGCATCGCCTATCGCCTCGGCCGTTACCTGATGACTGCCCGATCTCGTGAAGACGAGCCAGTCTTCGAGCGAGAGCACGCCCTCGTCCTCGACCTTGAAATCGCAGAGCAGGATATCTGCGACGCCGTTGAGGTCGAGATCGATCGCGTCCGAGGTCACGGACACCAGTCCCGTGAACGACGGCGTGGTATTGCCAAACCTGTCCGTTGCGGTGAGGACGAGGTCCTGGACCACACCGACCTGGGTGAGTGATGGAATGTCCCTGAAGGCGAACGCGGCCGGATCTGCGGGCATCACCGTGATTCCGGTCTGCGCGCCCGAGATGACCTTCGCCGGATCGGTCGGGTGAGGCCCGGTTGCAGTTATGGACTGCTTGCCTACACGACCGAAGACTATCGCATCCGGCAGGAACACCGCACCTTGCTTTCCCGCAAAGTTGACCACGAACTC
Source organism: Candidatus Bipolaricaulis sp. (assembly GCA_020062805.1). Lineage (GTDB taxonomy): Bacteria > Bipolaricaulota > Bipolaricaulia > Bipolaricaulales > Bipolaricaulaceae > Bipolaricaulis. The sequence continues at coordinate 911 of JAGUVP010000214.1, read as the reverse complement.
CGCCGGCCCTGCCGACGTGCCGTTCGGGCCTTTCGAGCCTGTTATCGTGAGCGACGCCACGAGATTGTAGTCCGTCGCGACGTTGTCGAACTGGTCGAGCGCGGTAACCGTCACACCTGTAGCTTGTCCTGCTTGGATTGGGTCCAGGACCGACGTTATCCCGAAGCGCGTGGCCGGGCCGGGCGTGTAGGTGACCGTCGCCGTCTGCACGATCGCCACGCCGTTCACCACCGCGCTCACCGTACCGCTGCCCACCTTCGTCGGCGAGGTCAGCGGCGCAGTGTAGACCCCATACACGGCCGGGTCTTTCGAGTTCGCGCTGAGATCGGTCACGGGACCGAGAGTCCCCGTGCCCGCCAGCGAGAGCGCAACGGCCTGATTGGGACCGAGCGGCTTGCCGTCAACGCGCAGCGGGATCACTTCGATCAACGCCTCCGATGTCCCGTCCGCTGTGATGCTGCCAGGCTGGGCAAGGACCGTCGTCAGAATGCTGCTCACCTTCTGCGCCGCTGCCTTGAAGATCGACAGGCTCGTCACCTCCACCCAGATGATGTTGTTGACCGTGTCGACTTCCTTCACGGGGAGGACCACCCAGTCCGCCAGACTTTCGTCATACTTGAAGACGGTGAGACCCTCCTCGGGGACACCGCTGTCGTCTGCGAGGCTCTGATTGTAGGGGATGCCAAGGAGCACCGTCCCGGTGAGCTGTGCTTGCCCGCACTCGATGTCGATCGACACGGACAGCTCGTACGCGAGTTCCTCGGGGAAGGCTGGTGGCTCGGGTTCGACCTGGATCGTCACCTGCGCCTCGCCGCTCACCGCGCCCGGCGGGATCTCGATCGTTGTTCCTACGATCGGGCTCTGCGGGTCCGTCACCGTCACAGTCCCGCCTTGCTCGGGGACCACCACCT
>JAGUVP010000157.1 GCA_020062805.1 Candidatus Bipolaricaulis sp. | reverse complement strand
TGTCGGCACCTTCTCCTCCCGCCCGGCGCCGGGGAGCAACGCCTTCGTCCGCGCGGGCGATGTGGTGAGAGAGGGGGACACCCTGGCCGTGGTCGAGGCGATGAAGGTCCTCACCGAGGTCAAAGCACCGGGGGGCGGGGTGGTGGAGAAGATCCTCGTTCAGGATGGGCAGTCAGTGGAGTTCGGGCGGGAACTGATCATCATCACACGGGAGCCGACCTTGGAGCTGGCATGACACCGCCCCCTCCCGCACGAGAGAGGGCGCCGTGGGGCAGAACCGGGGTCCGCGCCGCCCCCCTGAACTCCAACGTGTCGCTTCCGCACGGCGGTTCACAGCTTACGAACAGTGGTTCGCGGATGATGCCCTTCCTCCGCGAGATCCACGTTCTCGGACCTGTGAGCGTCACTTGGACGGCTTCCGAAGCGTGGTTCCAGCTTGCTTCTCGTGGGCGGGGATGAGATGTTCCAGAAGCTCCTGGTGGCCAATCGCGGCGAGATCGCTCTCCGGATCATCGAAAGCTGCCGCGAGCTTGGGATCCGGACGACCGCCGTCTACTCCGAGGCGGACCAGGGTTCCCTGCCGGTGCGGCTTGCCGACGAGGCGATCTGCATCGGCCCCCCGGACGCGCGGGGGAGCTACCTCTCCCCCTTGGCGATCCTCTCCGCGGCGACGATCTCCGGGGCGGACGCTGTTCACCCGGGCTACGGGTTCCTCGCCGAGAGCGCGGAGTTCGTGGAGGCGTGCGAGGAGACGGGGATCACCTTCATCGGGCCTCCCCGGGAGGTGATGGCCCTGGTGGGGGACAAGCTGGCAGCACGACGGGAAGCTGAAGCTGTGGGGATCCCTGTTCTTCCTGCCTCGGGCCCCCTCGTCTCGCTCGCCGAGGCGGAGGAAGCGGCCCAAGACCTGGGTTACCCCCTCATGATCAAGGCGGCAGGCGGTGGTGGGGGGCGCGGGATCCGCGTCGTCCCCGACAGAGAGAAGCTGCGGCGGGAGTTCGATCTCGCCCGGCGGGAGGTGGGGGAAGCATTCGCCGATTCTCGCCTGTACCTGGAGCGCCACATCGTCCCGGCACGACATATCGAGGTCCAGATCCTCGGGGACGCGTTCGGGAACGTCGTCCACTGGGGAGAGCGGGACTGCTCTGTGCAGCGGCGGCACCAGAAACTGGTCGAGGAGGCTCCGGCCCCCAGCCTGGACGAAGGGCTGCGGGAGCGGATCCGCGAAGCGGCGATTCGCCTTGCCCGTCGGCTTGACTACCGCAATGCAGGGACGGTAGAGTTCCTCCTCGATACGGAGGGCCGTTTCTGCTTCATCGAGCTCAACGCGCGGATTCAGGTCGAGCACCCCTTGAGCGAGATCCTGACCGGACGCAACCTGGTGACGGAGCAGATCCGAATCGCCGCCGGGGAGAAGCTGGGGTACTCTCAGGAGGACCTCGTCTTCAGCGGGCACGCCATCGAATGCCGCCTCAACGCGGAGGACCCTGGACAGGGGTTCGTCCCCTCCATCGGACGCCTCGCGATCCGGAACCTCCCCAGTGGCCACGGGGTTCGCTTGGACACCCACATCTACCACGAGATGGAGGTCACGCCCTGGTACGATCCCCTGTTGGCCAAGCTGATCACGTGGGGCCGGACGCGCGACGAGGCCCGGGTGAGGATGGCGGGGGCGCTGGCCCGGTTCGAGGTCGAGGGGGTCAAGACGACCCGCAACCTGTGTCAGGAGATCATCGCCAGTCCCCCGTTCGCGAGGGGGGAGTACACCACCGGCTTCTTAGCGACGATCGGGACCGGCTAGCTCCTCTCCGCTCGCGGCGAGGCGGCCTTCCGCCACCCGCCGGAGCGTCCCCTCGTCATCCAGGATGACAAGCGAGCCGTCGGGAGCGAGATCGAGTGCGAACCCCGCCAGTACCCCTCCGTGGCTCCCGCGGATGGTGACCCGCTGGCCGAGGGTCATCGAGATCTCCCGCCACCGGTCCACCACAGGCTCCGTCCGGCCCGATCGCCACCGCGGCCACAGGTGGAGGAACGCGGCCAGGATACGGGAGAGAACCTCCCCCCGCGGTAGGGGATGCCCAGCGAGGGCGGACAGGGTTCCCACCCTGCTTTCCACAACCCGCTCCTGGAGGCGGTGCGGGCAGAGGTTCACGTTCACGCCGATCCCCACCACGACGTCCGTTCGGCCCCCGCACACGATTGCCTCGACCAGGATCCCAGCGACCTTTCCTCCGGCGACGACGATATCGTTGGGCCATTTCAGGCGGGCATCGAACCCCATCTCCCGCAGGCCCTCTGCAACGGCGACCCCGGTCAGGATGGGGATAAGGGAGAGGTTGCCCTCCTCCTCGCGCAGGCCGAGGCTGAACCAGAGCCCGCCCCGCGGAGACACCCACCGCCGCCCTCCCTGCCCCCGCCCTTCCGTCTGCGATTCCGCCAGCACCAACACGCGATCGCACGCGTCGAGCTTCCGTCGGGCGATGTCGTTCGTCGAGCCCGCCTCCGAGAGGAGG
>JAGUVP010000119.1 GCA_020062805.1 Candidatus Bipolaricaulis sp. | reverse complement strand
TCGGCCAGGGAGTGCAGGCGGGCCCGCTGGTGCTGCTGCTTCTCGTGGCCCTGATCAGCCTGAACCTCGCCCTGTTCAACCTCATTCCGTTCCCCGCTCTCGATGGGGCGCGGATGGCGTTCGCCCTGTACGAGATGGTCACCCGGCGCAAGGTCTCGCCGCGGGTGGAGATGGGGGTCCACGCGGCGGGATTCGCGATCCTGTTCGGCCTGCTGATCCTGATCACGTTCCAGGACCTCCGCCGCCTGTTCGGGTGAGGAACCGGACTTACAGGGACGAAGGACGCCCTCCCACACTGCTGGCCCGCCCCGTCTATGCGTACCCGATGCGGGGACCGTGCACTTCCTTGGCGTCTGCTACGCCAGCGTGAGCCGGGGGCTTCGGCGCTACGCGTAAGGGTGTTGGATTCTGGGATGTGATCCCCAGGCCGTGACGCATCGCCTCAGTCCGCAAGCTCTTGCTTCTACTGCGGAAGCAGCTGAGTGTTCAGGAATCCCACCGAGGAGGTGACTGGCAAGCAATTCGGCATCTGACCCTCTGGGGCTCTCGTCAGCAGCTCTCGCGGTTGCTAACACAGGTTCCTGATCTCTGCTAGCAACGAGTCGGGGTCCTCCGCTTCCCGTAGAGCCCTCCCTAGGACAATGGTGCCCAGAGCGCCGGGCGCGAGAGCCCTCAACTTCTCTGCGCTCATGTCGCGATCCAGGCCAAGAGAGATGCGCCGGCCCGCATGTGCTGTGACGGCCTTCACCGCCTTAAGGACTGACGCATCGTGGGCAGAGCTGATCGCGAGTTTGTGAGCGCGCGAGTGCGTAACGACCAGTATCTCGTCCACCCAAGTCAGATCTGCCTGGGAGAGCTGAGCCTGCAGGAAGCTTGTGTCGAAGCTAGGGCTGTGGATAGCCAGGCGGGGCGAGGCTCTGAACACTCTCAGGACATCTCTGAACACATGCAGCCGCCGGGCCCCGAAGTCGCAGGCTGTCTCGCACCCTATATAGACACCCCGTACTAGCGGGTTAGCGCGCTGGTAGGACTCCAGCACGTCTTCCACGACAGCCGGCGTACATCCGATGAAATGGACATCGTACGGAAGACAGGGCGCAATCTCCCTCAAGGCGACCAGACAGTCAAGGTTGTGAGTGCCCAGAGCCCTCGCGCATGATCGGTTGGAGTAGTCGAAGTGCACCGAGTCGGGGTAGTCTGAACGGAAGCGCCTGAGCACCATGTAGCAATCGTCCGGATGAACGTCGGTCAACGCCAGACTGATGAGTGTTGCCGTCTGCTCAAGTGCAGTCGGACAGCGCTTCAGAGCGTGCCCAAACTCCATCACGAGAAGGGGATCCTTCCTGTGACCCTTTCCGGGCAGCTCCAGGCCCGACTGAACGTCCACCCCGCCCGGCTTGAAGCGCGCGGCGAGCATCTTTACGTTCGAGGGGTCGAGGCCTCCTGCAAGGAGGACTCTCTCCCTGGGCAAATGAGACATCACCCACTCTACGATTCCATGTCTTGCAGTCACCCCCGTTCCTCCCCGCCAGGCAGAGTCGAGGAGGAAGAGCCACGATCGGGCACACTTCCTTTCCATCCGTTGCGCCCGTGACTCGAGGCTGCTGTCATCGGCGGACAGCACCGCGATGACGTTCAGGGCTATCCCAGTCTTCTCGCGAACAAGTGCAGCAACAGCTACCAGCTCCTCAGGTTCCACTGGCGCGTGGACTTGTAGCCAACGTGCCCCCGATGCTCCTACCATGTCTGCGATGCGATCCGCAGCAGTCTCCTTCGTAACAAGGACCGGATAGGGAGCCCTCGCTTCCCTCTGCGTATACCGAAACAGCATCTTGTCTTGCGAGGATAGGGACTGGATCGCATGGATGCCTACCAGATCAGCCCCAGCGTGTCTGCACCATCGGATCGTGGGGATGTCCTTGATAGCGCAGACCTTCCAGATCATAGGGCATCTCCAAACTCGGCAATCGAGACATCCCCGCTCCCTTCTGAGTACGTGGAGACGTAGTCCGTTGCGCTCAAGAGGACCAGGTCAGCTTCGGAGCTCTCTATGTTGCTCTCTGCCAGTCTGCCTCGCATGATGTCGATCGCCTCAACTCCACAAAGGACGAGAGGCTTGGGGCCGAAGGGGGCAACGAGGTAGCATGCCCGATCCCGAAGGGGCACTTCTCTAGCCCAGTTGAGCAGACGTGACCGTGCCTCCCTGATCGTTAAGTAGTAGCTGACTTCAAGAGATGGGTCAACAAGCAAGGAGGCATTCGCCCGAAGCATATCCAGCGAGCGAAGAACTCCCCTTCGGTTCATGAAGGCGAACACCCGGACATGTCGACCCCTCGGTAGTTGATCAAGGAGCTGCCTGCTGTCGAATCCCTCCCGTCCTGGGAAGACTGCCGCCCAGCACTCCTCTACCTCCCACCGCCCGAGGAACTCGCTCAGCGTAATAGCCGATTCGATGACCCGTAGCCCGCCGACTTCGAATGGAAGAGCAGCACTTGGGTATGCTGCAGCCCACACATAGCATATGTAGAGCCGGGCGATCTTCCCGCTGCGTTGGAGGCTCCGGAGCTCCCTGAATGCCGGGACCAGGAGGCGTCTCGGAAGGGCCGAGATATCGAACAACAGGTCAGACGGGCACTCGCAGACGCGGACCAGTTGAGCGAGTAAGGCTCGCATGCTCTGGGGGGTGAACTCGTCCGGGTACGGGATGCGCTCCTCCGCAGACGGGATGCCCAAGCTCTTCAGAAGACTTTGAACTGCTTCGCGTGCCTCACGCTTGTGGTGCTCCAAGGAATCGACACGGTTCGCATGAGACTGTAGCTCGCATCGCACAACCCTCAGAGGGACCCCGCTCTGCAGAAGCCTTGGCAGCAGGATGCCAACCGCTACGAGCGAGCGCGGCTCGTAGTTCGGAGCCACTATGAAGATCAACTCACGCTTGCCTGCAGCTGCAGTGGCGACAAAGTCGGGAACGCGCAGCTCCCTCACGCGGACCTCCAGATCATTCCCCGCAGTCGGGCTGTGTCTTCCACGGTTCGATCAAGCATGGAATCGGTCTCAACCTTGGCGCCCGTTGGCCGGGAGTGATTGCGCGGGAATAGAGGCTGCGGCATCTTGCGCTTACTGTCTGAGGGCCAAGTAGGTGAACTACCCGCAAGCGGATACCATAGAGGGGGAACGGAGTTTGTCGGAGCGTTCTCCTCCCTGACCACCGTGAGCCCGCAGTCTAGCCACCCGTAGGCGAAGTCCCCACGACCTCCCAGGCTGCGGTGTGCATCTAGGGTTGGCCCGAAGTCATCGGGTCCCTCGTAGAAGAGAGTAGATCCGAAGCACTCCTCTCCATACCATTCACAGAACCGCCTTACTGCTCGGAGTGTTCCCTCTTGACTGAAGAGCGCACACTCGCTTGAGTTAACACTGAACTCCGAGCCCAGGGTAAGACCAACGACCACGTTCTCCCGTGACACTACACGCTCTATCTCACAAAGGGCTCTCTCCGTAGCGAGATGTGCGGCTACAAGGATTCTCGGCTTCCCGTCCTCACATAGCAGGTCCGCTATGCGCTGCAATCGCGCCGCGTCGCTCTTAGCAGATGTGCCGCTGAGGGCGTTGTCAGTGAGCAGTATCCACAGCTTCTTGCGGAGGAGGCCAACCAGATTCCGCACCTCCTTAGCAGGAGGGCTATCGATGCGCACCCCGGCTACCATCTGGAGCAGATCCCTGACAGTGCGAATATCGCGCTGCAGCAGTTGATCCATGCGCCCTGTCCAACCGTGCCTCGCCCCCCGCTCGTAAAGCTGCTCTATGAGCCCTGGATGGTCGACAGCGAAGACGTGCGCTGCCTCTGGGAGGTCGATGCTCTCCTGAGCACAGATACCTTCGACGTCCGCGGCTATCGTGTCAACGGTCTCAAGCATGAGGTTGACGGGAAGGTAGAGAACCCCCCCTAGGAGCGCTAGCGCTCCGTGCCTATGCTCGGCAGGTATTCCCTTCAAGTACGTCTGAACTCGGTCCCAGTAGCGGCCCCCTGTGGAGTGGCGATACTGCGCCTTCTCCATCAGCTTGCTAAGGAAGTGGATCCGCACCGTGATGCTCTCCGAGTTGTAGAACTCGACGGATGACTTCAGATCAGACAGTCGGCGCTCCCACTCCTCTTGAACTCGCTCCGCTCTGGCACTCATCGCTTCCTAACGTGCCCTAGACACAGGCATGCCTCCAGAACCTAGTCTAACACAAGTGACGTGTCCATCGAGGAACGTGGAGAGAGGGGCAGACCATCGGTCTTCGGGTTCTTCGTGCCGGCGCGTGACCCTGAGAGTGAGGGCTTGACCCCGAGGACGAGCGATGGATGAGAACGACAGGCTCACGCGTCGATCCCCTCGCCGCGGCCGAGGGCGCCCATCCCCTCCGGCGTGGTCGCCTTCACGGACACAGCGGAGATCTCGACCCCAAGGGCGGCGGCGATCCGCTCCCGCATCAGCGGGACGTGCGAGGCGATGATGGGTCGCTCGGCGACGACCACCGCATCCACCTGTTGGGGGACGAAGCCCGCACCGGCGAGCAGGGAGACGGTTCGGCGGAGGAGTTCCAGCGAGGAGATCCCCTCGTAGGTAGGATCATCGGTCGGGAAGCGCTGGCCAATTTCACCGTGGAGTCGAATACGTCCAGTTGTCCGCCTCGTTCGCTGGCCCCGGAACGCTAGCGCCCGGTGAGCTGGCGGATCGCCGTGGCGAGATCCTGCCGGCTGATCACACGCAGGACCGTGACCCCATCGGGCTCCACTGTGCAGAGCACCCGGTACGACCCCACCCGCAGCCGGTAGATCGCGGGCCGGTCGACCCCTTCCAGGCGCTTGACCCCGGGAACCTCGTGCAACAAGCCTTCCGCAAGGGACTCCAGCGACCACAGGATGCGCAGGCGTTGTCTCGCCGGAACCCGCGCCAGATCCTTCAGGGCTCTAGCGGTGAGCTGTACGCGCAATCTCGTCCTTGGTGGCGGCGATCGCCTCGTCCAACGGGACGACCCGGCCGGCGGCCAGATCCGCGAACGCTTCGTCCAGTGACCTCTTGAACGTGGGCTCGTCTAGCATCACCAGGTCTTCGAGCTCCTCCTCGCTCAGGCCTCGGATGACGGCCACGGGCTTGCCGTTGCGGGTGACGAATACCGGCTTGTCCTCCGCCACGGTTCGCAGGATCTTCGAAGTTCGGTCGTGCAGCTCTTTCACGCTCACAAAGGGCATAGTTCTCACATCCTTGCTACAATGGTAGCGCTTTCAGTAGAAGAAGGCAACGGGAAACGACAAGGAGTGTCGTGTGAGGCGTCGAGTCCGGGGTTCAACTTCGCGTTGTGCG
>JAGUVP010000204.1 GCA_020062805.1 Candidatus Bipolaricaulis sp. | reverse complement strand
CGGGTACCGGCAGGGCAACCGATCGTTTCAGGAGGAGATCGAGCAGGGGGGCTGTCAGCAGGATTCCCATCGGGACGACCACCGCCCACCGCGAACGGGAGGGAGCGATCTCCACCCGTCCCGAGACCCGCCTCAGGAGCGCCACGTACCCGAGCACAGAGAGGAGAGCTACGGCCGGGAGCTGGTACGGAAGGACCGCCCACACATCGCGTCCCGCGAGGAGCGCGCCGGTGATGAGGGCTGGAGAAAGGGGATAGACTGAGTGCAGCGTGTGGCGGAACCAGACGTTGGCCGCTGCCCTTGCATCCGGCGAAGCCCCGCCCGCGCGTTCCACCAACGGAGACGAGAGAAGGGCGCCGCCGGGCATGGGGAGCATCCCCAAGATGGCCGGGGCCAAGGCGTAGACCGCCTTTCGCCGCCGGGGGAGCCCGGCAAGAAGATCCTCCATCCGCCCCGTCGCCACCAGCGCCCCGCCGATGAGGGGGATGAGCGCCATCGCCCCCGCAAGCAGAGGAACGCTCGGGCTCGTCCACACAGAAAGGAACGCGCGCCCCACCTCCGCGGGGGGTAGCGTGAGCAGCCCGAGCACGAGCGCCCCCAGCCCCATCGCCCCCCACAGGCTCCACCGGGCGAGGACAAGGGCGAGCGACAGACCAAACGCAACCCAGGGAAGCACTCCCCAACCTCCGATCATGAAAGCGGGCCCGTCCGCATCGAACGGGCTCCGCCAGACGTTCTTCCTACAGCTCGAGCTTCCCGAGGTTGTGCGGCTCGAAGTACGCGTCCGGGATCTCCTCGGCAGAACGGGCTTCGATCTCCACCGTCGCCCGACCGCCTTGGAGCAGGTCCTCGACGACAAGGCGCGCCGGTCGCAGCCCGAGCTCGTCCTGAACCAGTTCCGGAACACCGAGGACACGCGCAAGCTTTCCGCTCCGATCGTAGAACTCCGCACGGAGGACGATGAACGCCCCCTGGTCTACCCAGAGCTGAATCCGCGACCACTCCGTTCCCGACTTGGCGGACAGGAGATCGAGTCGCCACGCTGTCGTGCCGATCACGACCTCCTCTCCCACGAGCGTCGCCGCGTACCCCTCCCGGTAGCTGAACCCAGAGGCGACGTCGTCGTAGGTGATCCCGCTTCCGGTGATGAACTCGCCCTTGCGATCCGACTCGCTCACGAGCTCCTTCAGGATCTCCAGTGCCGGCAGGTAGAGCCAGATCCGCCCGGTCCCCTCCTTCGGGGTGTGCGCGAGGTACAGGGTCCCGGCGACCAGCTCCGGCGCCGCGTAGAGGAGAAGGCTCTTCGTCGTCCCGTCCGGGTACTCCTTCGCCCACACCCGGAACGCGTACCCTGAGTCAGGAAGCCCCGCCTCCTCGATCGTCACCACGAGCGCCGCGTACAGACTCCCCTGGCCGGTCCCGAAGAAGCTCTGCTGTTCAACCCTAGCCAGAATCTGGTCCGGAGTCAGCGCCTGGGCGGCCCCGCCCAAGGATGCCCCGACGATGACGGCCAGACACGCCACACCAAGTGCACGGTTCATCTCGTTCCTCCCTTCTTCGTTCGTGTCTCTGTGTACTTCCGCCTCTCGGTCCAGGGCAGAAGCCACCCCGGCCGAACCCACGCCAGGACCGCGGGGAGGACGAACATCGCCCCGAACAGGCTGGTCACCATCGTCACCGCGATGAGCCACCCAAACGTCTGGAGCGCCCCGAAGCTCGACAGCATCATCACGAGAAAGCCCAGGGTGAGAGTCGCGGCGTTGACGAGAATCCCTCGTCCTGACGTCCGCACCGTCTCGGCGAGCGCCTCGCGGTGCCCGCCCGCCGCGACCCGCTCGCGGCGGTAGCGGGCGAGGAAGTGGACCGCGTAGTCCACGCCAATCCCCACCGTCAAACTAGCAATCATCACCGTGGCCATATCCAGGTGGGCCCCCACATAGCCCATCACCCCGAAGTTCCCTGCCACCGTTACCACAAGCGGAATCAAGACCAGAAGACCCGTCCCGACGGAAGCCATGACGAGAATCACAATCAGCGCCACCGCTCCCAAGCTGGCTCCCAGACTCACGATTTGGGACTGGATGAGCTTCTGCGCCAGTTGGACGTACACCGAGGGCGACCCCGTCACGTAGATCTCGGCCACCTGGGGCGGCTTCTCCCGGGCGATGAACGCCTCGACGTCCTGGGTCAGAGCGGCGTAGCCGGACAGACCCACCGAGCGTACCCGCGCCGTGATCCGCCCCCACGAGAAGCGCTGGGCGGCCATCCCCCGCGTGACCTCCCCTCCCCCGCCCTCGTAGAGGAGGAGGAGCTGGGCCACAGCCTGGGGTGTTCCGGGGATCGCGTAGAACGCGGGATCATCCCCGCGAAGGGTGAAGTACGTCTCCTTCACCAGGTCGGCCAGCGAGGTCGTCGAGCCTACCTCGGGCCGGTCCTCCAAGAACCGCTGCAAGCGCTCGAAGAACCGGAGCACCTCGGGGCTCTTCAGTCCGTCGGTGCGGCCTGTGTTCACGACCACCGACAGCTCCTGGCTTCCCCCAAAGCGGTCCTCGACAAACCGCAACCCCTGGACCACAGGCGAGTCGGTTCGGAAGTACTTCGTCATGTCCGACTCGACCTGCAGAAACGGGACCCCGGCCAGGAAGAACCCGAACACGCCGACCGCCAGGCCCAGCGTGAGGACGGGCCGCCGGGCCGCGAACCCCGCCACGCGACCGACGATCGAGTCAAACAGAAGGCGCGCCTTCCGCTCCCGCACGCGGGGAACCGGGAGAAGAGCGAGGATAGCTGGAATGAGGGTCAGGGCAAGAACAAACGCGACGAGGGTTCCGAATGCGGCGAACGCGCCGAATTCTCGGGTCGGAACGAGGAATGCCGTGAGCAGCGTTAGGAATCCCGCCGCTGTGGTGAGGGCGGCTCCTGTAATGGGTGTCAGCATCTCATCGGCGATCTGCAGGGCCAGTTTCTTGCGGTCCCCGCCCCGGCGCGCAAGCTCGGCGTGGTCGTTCACCACGTGGATCCCGTACGCAGACCCGATCGCAACCAACAACACAGGAAGGAACGTCGAGATCATCGTCAGCTTCGCTCCCAGCAGGGCGACGAACCCCATCGTCCACACCAGGGCCACCAAGACCACCCCCATCGGGAGGAACACCCCACGCAGAGTCCGGAAGCTCAGAAACAGGACAGCCACCACGACCAGGACCACCACCGGGAGGAGGAACGCAAGGTCCTTGCGCATGTACCGGTTCACATACACAAGAAACGCCGCATCGCCCGAGATATAGAACGACTCAGGTCCTCCGTGGCGCGTCCCAAGCGACTCCAGATAAGCAAGCACCTTCCCCATCGCCTGTTCGTCGTCCTCAAGATCCGGATGAGCCTTCAACACAAGCACCGCCGCAGACCCGTCGGCCAGGAACAGCGTGTCGCGCACGAGGCGTTCCTCAAGAACGGTCTCCCGGAAGATGGCCGCGTCCTCCTCGCTCCGCGGAGGGCCGGAGAGGATCGGACGGACGGTGATCGCCGTGGCCGAGCCCTGGACGATGTCCACCGTCAGGGGCGAGATGACCTCCTCCAGCAGCCCCTCGTCCACGAACTGCTGGAGTTCCTCTGTAATCCGGTACAGCTTGGTCAGTGAGGAGAGATCAAACATCGTCCCCGACTCCTCCGCCACGACCGCAAGCATGAACAGCGACTGGCTTCCGAACAGATCGCGCGCGCGTTCGTACTGGGCCACCACCGGATCGCCCGCCGGCAGCATCTGGGAGTAGTCGGCCTGGAACCCGAGGCGAGGGAGAAACAAGGCGAACACAACCGTGATAAGGGCGATCCCGCCCAGGGTCCAAGCCGGATGGCCAACGAGCCAAGCGAGGACGCGCCGCACCCTCAGTTCACCCCCACGAGAAGACCCAGTCGTTGGAGGCGAACCGAAAGAAGGAACGGGTAGAGGTCATCCCCGGAACCGCGGACCTCTCGTGCTCCTCCGAATGCCTGCGCGACTCCATCCGCGAGAGCATAGTAGACGAGGGGCAGCGGATCAGGAAGGTACTGAACCGGACCGGGCGAGAGGAGCCACACGTAAGGGCCTAAGACAGGGAAGACGAGGACGAACAGAAACGGCGCATCCTCCCAGGGCTCGGTGGGAACCGCGAGCGTCGCCTTCACGGTGAACACGCCACTCGTCCGCAACCCGCGCACGAGAGCCTGGATCCGGAGCGATTCCTCCATTGTCGTCGTCTCATCCACGATCAGAAGCCGGATCTCCTGGCTGGCCGCGATCAGGCCTACAAGTGCGAGAGCCAACGCCACGAACACGCGTCTTCTCGGCATCTTCACTCCTCCTTATCTGGACGGAGGGCCCGCCATGCGATCTCGGCGACCTCGGCAGGGCCCACCCGTTGGAGCTCATCGGCTGTGCCATCGCCGGCGAGCGCCCGCGCCGTGACCGCCTCCACGAGCCCGAGCAGGGCATACGCCGTGAGGAGGGGGTGCGCGGTCCGAATCTCCCTCCGCTGCATCGCCTGGGAGAGGAGATCGGCGATGCAGGTGGCGTACTCCTCCCGCAGAGCGAGGATCTGCAGGGCCAACTCCAGCGGGCTTCCCACCCCCGCCTGGCTCAAGAGGCGGCCGGATTCATGGCCCGCGGTGATCGATGCGAAGTGAAGCTCGACGACCCGCCGCACCACCTCCGGTGCTGATACCCCTTCCCGCCACATCCCCTGCGCCTCCGCCAGCCGCTGATCGTACTCCTGGCGGAGCACGGACAGGAACACCTCCTCCTTGGACGGAAAGTAGTGGTAGAGAGCCCCGATCGACACTCCAGCCTCCTCGGCGATGAGGCGCATCCCCGTGCCGTGGAATCCCCGTCGGGCGAACAGACGGGCCGCGGCGGCGCGGATCCGATCGGCAAGGCCCGGTTCCATGCTCTTCTCCGAACGAACGTTCGTTCGCACGACCCTCATTCTACGCGCTCCTCTCAGGACCGCAAATTCACGGTTCGCCGCAGGCCGTGCAGCGCCAGGTGATCTCGCCGGTAAAGAGGTTCCACTTCATGGGCAAGAGCACGCCCTCCCCGCACCGCGGACACGGCGCGCCACCAAGCATGGCCCGCACATCGAGCGTGTCCGAAGGGAGTTCCACGGATATCGGCTGCGGAACCCGGATCTCCATTGCATCCACGGTCACCACGATCGGCTCCTGCACGGCGATGGTTCCGCCGATGCTGAGCGGCCCCGAGATGCGGATTGGTTCCGCCAACTGCACACTGATCCCCCGCGTGGCCAGTCCAACCACGATCACAAGGAGCGAGGCGAGCAGGCCGATCAAGATCACAAGTGCGATCCCAACGATCCAGCGGTTCACGGGCACCACCTCCGGGGGGGTAGGGTACCCGGTTGGGCCGACAGGCGAGCGCGCCCGGGAGGACTTGAACCCCCAACCCTCGGCTCCGAAGGCCGATGCTCTGGTCCGTTGAGCTACGGGCGCGATAACACAGCCACAAGTCTGGAAGTCGCAAGTCCGAACCTGCGCGACCTGCGACTTGCTGCCCTACGACTGTCCTTCTGGGAGGAGCGACGGGACTTGAACCCGCGACCGCCACGGCCACAGCGTGGTGCTCTGCCAACTGAGCTACGCTCCCCATCACAGCGGTTCGCCGGTTGTCGGTTTGTCAGTTTCAGGTTCGAAAAACGCTCAACCCGCAGAACCGTGGCACCGCCCAACCGCCTCTGGTGCCCGAGTGCAGACAGCCGGCGCTTCACCTCGACCCACAACCCAGGAGAACCGCCTTCGGCTGCATCCACTCCGATGAGCACCCCCCCTCCAACAGGCACGCGGAACCCACGAGCCTGCGCCAGCTCAATAATGATCTTACTCCGTGACAGGGTCCACGTCACAAGACCCTTCCTGACCCACCAGTGACCACCCATACCATTGCAGCGCCCAGACACGGCCACTATCCTTGATCAACCAAGACTTCGGTTCAAAGGGGGAATCATGAAGAGAAGAACGCTCTTCTACCTAGCTCTAGCCATGCTCCTTGCAGTCGGATCCGGGTTCGCCGGGAATACGAACTGCCCTCCAGAGGCTTGTTTCACCTGGTGTCCTGTCTGCCCCAGGGTGATGGAGGCGTTTCGGTTCATCAACTGCTCCGTTGATCCTGACGGCGAAATCGTCTCGTGGCACTGGGACTTCGGCGACGGGACCACATCCACCGATCCAGAGCCGGTTCACCAGTACGAGCGGGTCGGGACCTACATCGTCACGCTCACCGTGACCGACAACGACGGAGCTACCTCAACCCGGGTCCGAGATATCACGGTCTGCCGGAGGCCGCTGATCATCGCTGCCACCGCCGCCACCAAGACCTACGGCGACCTGTACGGGTTTGCGGGCACCGAGTTCAGCGTGGAAGGTCTGGTGGGGGACGACTCGGTGACCAGCGTGGCCTTGGTCAGCGACGGGGCCCCTGCACGCGCCAGCGTTGGCGACTACGCCATCGTGCCGAGCAGCGCGGCGGGCATCGGCCTGGCCAACTACGACATCATCTACCGAGACGGCACGCTCAAGGTGACCCGGAGACCTCTGATCATCACCGCCGCCGACGCCACCAAGACCTACGGCGGCCTGTACGAGTTCACGGGCACCGAGTTCAGCGTGGAAGGTCTGGTGGGGGACGACTCGGTGGCCCGCGTGACGCTGGCCAGCGACGGGGCACCTGCGGACGCTGCAGCTGGCACCTACTCCATCGTGATCGTCGCCGGCTCTCCAGTGGGCATCGGCCTGACCAACTACGACATCACCTACCGAACCGGCACGCTCAGGGTGTACGCCCCGCCTGTGGCGTGCTTCACGTGGGAGCCCGATTGCCCCAAGGAAGGGGAGCCGTTCCAGCTCATGGACTGCTCCACGGATGCCGATGGCGAGATCGTCTCGTGGAGTTGGGACTTCAGAGACGGCACAACCTCAACCGACCGTCACCCGACCGCCGGGTTTGGGCGCGCTGGAACCTACACCGTCACCCTCGTTGTGACCGACAACGACGGACTCAGCGACACCGTGTCTCACGAGATCGCGATCTGCGAAGCTCTCGGTACGCTCAGCGTGACCCCCGGCCCGGGACTCCTGGCATCCCCGAAGTCGCTACTTCTGGTCGTTGACGCATCCCAGAGCATGGAGTGGTGGCTTGGGCGCCCCCAGGACCGGGTCGTCCGGATGGACGCCGCCAAGGCTGCGCTGCGCGAACTGGTCGCTGAGATGCCCGACCAGCTGAACGTGGGGCTGCTCGTGTACTACAACTGCGACCGCATCGAGCTCGTGGTGCCGATCGGCCGACTAGACCGCACGCGGTTGTTGACAGAGATCGAGGCAATCGTGCCCACCGGAGCCACGCCGATCGGCGGCGCACTGGAGCAGGCTGCTGACGCCTTGGGCGGGCACCCTGGGCCGTCCCTGGTCCTGCTCGTGAGCGATGGAGAGGAGACGTGTGGCGGCCAGCCGGTCCAGGCGGCTCGTGCCCTGGCCACCTCAGGTCTCGACCTCAGAATCGACGTCATCGGCCTCGCGGTCGAAGATGAGCCAGAGGTTGTGCAGCAGCTGCGTGACATCGCCGCTGCCGGAAGCGGAACGTACTTCAGTGCTGAATCCACCGATGCGCTCCTGACCGCGCTGCGGCTAGCGGCTCCGGTCATGTTCAGCGTGTACGACGCTGATGAAGAGGCTGTGGCGGCTGGAGTGGTGGGTGACCCGGCCGTGACGCTGCGCGCTGGGCAGTACACGGTGGTGATCGAGACCGCGCTTGGGAAGGTCTCCGTTGAGGCAGCGGTCTTCAGCGACAAGGAAACCCGGGTGGAAGTGGAGTACAAGGACGGCACCTTCCGAGCGCTAGTTCTGTAGTGAAGCTGTCCTGACATTGCAGCAAGAACGCAGCCGCGGCGGCTGGGGCATGGCTGGTCGGTATCTCCGTGCTCAGGCTGCCGCGGCTTCGCGCGGCAAGAGACAGGTCTCCTCTGGCCGTTTCCAGGCTGGTGGGGCGAGAGGAGCTCGAGCAGCCGCTGTGACTCGACGGGCATGCGCCTACAGGCGCAGATTCCGGGAGTACTCTGATCTCGGCGGTGTTGTCCCTGGCACACCGAGAGATACTGCTTGACCCAGGCAGCCCCAAACACTGTGCTGCGCCATTCTGCTGGCTTGGGAATAGACTTGCGACACGTTGTTGGGAGGTGAGGCGAGGATTGGGCTGGTCATGGATCGCGCTCCAAATGCAATCATGCTCGAGGGGATCGAGCGATTGCACGGACGCGGCGTTTGTTGGAGATCCTCGACGCGGAGCGGATGTGCGTGAACCTGGGCACGTTGCCGCTCGGCCATGACTGGTAGGTGCTGAAGGGCGGCAGCCAGGCCGCCCTTATGCTGGGGGAATGTTGCACGTCGCGGGTGCCGGACATCCGGGCCCTTGCTCTCCTCCAGACCGTGAACGCATCCATCGGCCTGCCAACTAGCTCCCTCCCCGATAGAGGTAATCGCCCCCCGTCGCCCTTAGGTGGAATGTGCCCCGACCTGCCCGAAACAGGTCCAGCTTGATAGCTTGGATCTGGGACCAAACAGCCAAGGATGTCGAGGAAGCGCTACGCGCCAGAGGAGATCGCCGTCGAACCACCTGACCTGAGTAGTGCGAGGGCCCCGGCGACACAAACAAGAACTCTGATCAGAACAGCGCAAGCGCGCCCGAGTGGACGACTTTGGAACTTCCCCTTGGCCCCGAGCCGCGGAGATCCGTCCCCTTCTCGTAGCCACCCCGTGACACGCTCTACAGTGAGTATGCGAGACGTCCACCTACGCCTGGCTGTGGTCGGCCGGGATGCCAGCAGCGGGCGGCAGGCGGGTGGCGTTCGAACAGCCAATGCTGACCTCAATGCCGGGAGGTCCCTCGGCTCCTTTCTGGCGACGATGCCCTACTAGCCTAGCCTCGGAACCCATCGGGCTCCTGTGGTCTCCGGTGGCCGGCTCACGACCCACTGGGGACTCAGGCGTGGAAGCCGTTCTGCGCCTCAGACACGGACGCTCACGCCGGCGTTTGCCCTCGCGGGAGGTAGTGGGCTAGACTAGCTTCGCGGGTGGACCAGCCATTGGAGACGGGTCGTCCGTGCGGTGCCTGCGAGGCTCGGCTCCCGCAGAAGAGGAGGGCTTCATGAAGACTCGATGGACCCGTACGTGCATGGCGAGCATCGCGGTTGTCGTTGTCGCTCTTCTGGGAGCTGCGCCCTACGCCAGAGCGGCTGGACTCACTGCTCCGGCGGGAAGCGCTCAGCAACTCAAGGACGCGCTGGAACGAGACGGATTCACGGTACAGGAGGGCCAGGTTGTCCTCATTGACGTACTCGCTCTGTGCTGCCACGGGCTGATTCCGACCTGTCTTGGCTTCAACCCGATCGGCCCCTACAAGGTCGTGCGGCTGCCGAACGCGCCTGGGCAGACCACTCCCAGCTCTTTCCCATGGGTCTTCCGGCTGGGAGCCAACGAAGCCGTCGTCTTGATCGGCCAGACGCCGCCCCCGGTGACGTACTTCAGCTACGACTCGTATGTCATGACGCGACACTCCGACCGCGAGAGCGTGCGCAAGGTCATCTTCGGGAACATCGGCGATGCGATCAACAACCTCACGGTCAGAACGCGAGAACCGGATCAGGGCCTGTTCGGTCAGGACGTGATCATCGTCTTCACGGCCGATCAGAGCATCGATGCTCGCATACGCGGAGCCGCGGCATCGGTTGGCTATCCCGCCGGCATGGTCAACACAGGCGTCATTCCCGTGGACATCGCGAGGCTTGGCCTGGGGGCCAAAGCGGACGAGTTAGCGATCGTTCATCGCGTCGCACTGCCACAGACAGGTCAGGAGGCCGCGCTGTCGGCGTACTTGAGCACACCCCAACTAGCGTTGCGCGTCACGCTGGATGCCCCTGTGGTGTCGGATCCGTTCCCGCTTCCGACGCTTAGGGTGCGAGGCACGGGGGAGACGGAGATGACGCTGGCGCCTGCCCTGCGGGACCTGCGACAGGCGATCCTCGATCGCTACAGCGGTCTTCGAGCCACCGAGCTGGTCGCGGGGGTCGCCCCCGGTCAGGAGTACGAGTGTCTCCAGAAGGAGATCAACGGGTACGGTCCCACACGCGACAGCCTCTACATGCGGACCGACTCGACCTTCAAACTTCCCGAGGGTCCGGACGACTTCCTCATCGTCTACGGCGTGAACCACGAAGCCTCAGGAAAGGCAACGTACGCCAGCCTGACCGTATATGAGGACAGCCTCATGGCCGCCGTCGCCGGCGATCACAGCCGACGGTATGCTGGAAGCGCGGCGAACTACCTGCCGGACCACCCGGAGGCCCACCTCCTCTACGCGTGGAAGATTGCCCGGGATTGCCAAGGGGACCCGCACTGCCTAGAGGTCACCATGGAGGATTGTCCCAAGATCGACCTAAGCGAGCTGCCAGCCCTGCTGCTCGTCTGGCGCTTGTATCAAGAGGCGGCAACGGGCCTCGGCCCGACACCCGGAGAGATCCTCTACGACCAAGCGATCCTGTTCAGCTCGGCAGGGTCCACGCCTGCTCTGGGCCCGGTCACGATGGACTGGCAGACGTGCATCAACGAGACCGTAGGGTTCGCCATCCGCGTTCCCCCGACGTGGAGGGCGGAGGGCCTGGCGACGGAAGCCGAGGGTACGATCCACGGGATGGCGTTCCGCGGGCCCGAGGGCGGTGTGGAGGTTCGCTGGGGGATCATCCCAAGCCGCGACTGCACCGGAGAGATGATGACCGTACGGACCGGGAAGGGCGATCTCTCGGCATGCTACAGCCGTCAGTCAGACGGGACGGAGGTTTGGGACCAGATGCGAAAACCACTGACCGCAACCATCGCACTCTGCGGGCGTGCTTACACGAACGATGAGACGCAGGCCAGCCACGACGTTCTGCTGAGAGTCCTGTCCATGTGGTCCCTGCCCGAAGCGACGCCGTAGAACGGCGTCCGCTCTCCGAACTGGAGAGCCCGCACAGCGGCGAGAACGGAGTCGAAGGCGAGCGATCCGGTGATTGCGAGCCACCGTCAGGCGTTCCGCACAGGCTACGCGACAGGGTTCATGCAACGCCGCGGCAAGGTGTGGTGTCGCAGCAAGGGTGCCTGCTGCCACAACAGAGGGAAGCACCCCACATCAAGGCGTTTCCTTCCTGCAGGCCCAGGGTGTCCTGGTTCGCAGTAGTGTTGACGCGTGGGGGTGCAGCGAGGGATAGCCGAGATGAGCTTCTGACCGCTGTGCCCTTGGCGGAAGCGATCACCTCAAGGTGGCCAGGCCGCTCTGCCCAGTTGCGCCTCACTTCCGGTCTGCCATACCAGCCAACGGCTATCAGGCGTCGCGACGGTGCGCCATCGCTGGTCCCCCGGACTGCAGGATCCAGCCCTGACGGCGCCCCCCCGGAGCTGCCGTTCAGGGACGGGGCGCACCCCAGCAAGACTTGCCCTCTCATGGTTACTCCGGCGCGCTGAACTTGATCACCCGATCATAGACGATCTCAGACCAGCTTGGCCCGACCTTCGTTTCAGGCTCGACATAAGCACGGAAGGCAACGAAACCGGCCCGGTCGAGATCGATTCCGTAGGCTTTCACGGCCCACGGCACGGTGAGGCAGTTCGGCTCGCCGTCGCAGCAACGGCTGACCTTCCACACGTAGAGGTACTTCGCCGCCGGGTGTCCTGGGAGGTACGCCTCTGCTGTTCCAGCGAACTCGGCGTTGCTCACAGCGCCAACGCCGTTCAGGGCTCCCGCCCCGTACACGCCGAAGTTGGAGTAGATCACCTTGCCCGTCGCTTCGTGGTTGACGCCGTAGATGATCAGGAACTCGTCGGGGGCGTTGGCGAGGGTGAAGTCCTCCGACCTCAAGTAGACCGTGTCACGGTTCTCGCCGATCACGTCAACCCCGCGCTGGATCGCGTCGAACCCTTCGTAGAGCCAGACGCTCGTCGTGAGCTCGGTAGCGTTGGCTGAGCCGTGCCGGGCAAGGATGGCCTGTCGCAGCTCCTCCAAAGCACCGAGAAGGTCAAACTCGGACGTATCCCCCGTACCGCGAACCCGGAGATCAGGGGTATCGTACGGATCGAGCACCGTCGGCTCTGTCGGCGTCAGCCGGAAGACCCGCATGGGAGGATGGGCCATGAACACCGCTCCGGCCTGCCGGTCCTGGAAGAACGCGAGGCGCAAGAGGATGAGGAACTTGTCCGCGTTTGCATCGAGCCCCATGGTGACGAGCGCAGATGGGATGATGTCGGTGTTGATGATCGAGGGAGAGAAACCACCCGCCGCGGCCGCGGCCCTGACTCGCTGGTCGATGCCGCGGTCCGCCGTGACGATGATGATGGTCATCTCACCAAACGGATCTCCGACCTGTCCGTCCGGCGTCCCGCTCGTCTTGATTGTCAGCAGGTTCAGGGTGTCGCCGAGGCTGGCGAAGATCCGCTCGCGACCTCCCTTGATCGCGGAGAACCGATCGTACATGTAGCTCCGGTAGCTGAAGTAGCTGCACGTGGGCGGCGTTCGTCCGATCATCACAATCGCCTCGTCCGGTCGCAGTCGATACTGAATCAGCGTTTGCCCATCCAGTGTATCGGCATCCTGCGGATTCTCGGCCACTGCCGACTGGCCCGGAGGCGGCGGCACGAAGCACATTACGTATGGCGTGCTCGGGTTATTGCCGTAGCAGCTCGGAAGAAGACCCATGTTGTAGAGGTCGATGATCGGGATGACCCCCATCGTGCCCTCTTGGACGGTGAACCCGTCCTGCCCGAGAGCCGCCGTGAAGGAACCGACGTCACCGATCTCGTCCGGCAATCCTTGCTGGGCGTAGACGCCCGGTACGACCTCGCCGACGATCAGCGCGGTCCCGAGGAGAACCAGCCATATGCGGTAGGTTCGCATGTCCCACCTCCTGATCGGAAGGATTGTAGCATGCCGCGGCCAGGATGGGAACACCAGCGCCGCGTAGGCTTCGGTTGGCGAGGACGGAGTTGTCAGGGGCATCACCTGCACGACCAGGGCCACGGAGTCCCTTGGAAACCCGGTCTAGGAAGGGACATTCAATGCGTATGACCCAGCCGCCTGAGAGAGGTCCGGAGGCAGACTCCGGATCCGGATCGTTGGAGAGAGGGGGACAGGCGAGACGGCATGCCTGACACCGCGGGTCCCTCCCCCGGCAAGCTGGTGCCTGTGACGGCCGCGAAGTGACGCTAATGACGACCCTAACAGCGCAAGCGCACCCGAGTGGATGAGCTTGGAACTTCGCCTTGGCCTTGGGTCGAGGAGATCCGTCCCCTTCTCGTGGCCACGCCATGACGCGCTCTGCCACGAGTGTGCCCAATGTGCATCTGCCCTCGGCCAACGTCTGCCGGAGGTGGACTACCGGTAAGTCCAGCAGCTGATGCACCAGGCAGAAACACCGGTCATGACGGGCAAAGAGGCTGCTCAACATTCGCGCACCCTACCCGATCTGGCAGGAGCGAAGCCAACACGTGCCAGAAGTGCCTGAGCCAACTGCACAGGAAGGCACTGCACCATGATCACATGGATGTAGAGCTAGCCCGTTTCATCCGTACAGCACTACTCAACTCCTTCAAGTTCAACTAAGGTTGCCGGTCGGCACCCCAAGCGGTAGCCTCACAAGGGCCCAATAGGCCTTGCACAAGAGGAGGAAGGAATGGACGGAACGTGTCTCCGGAGGCATCGCGCCAGATCAGGTTGTGCCGTTCTTGTCGCTCTCTTCTCCCTCACTCTCCTGGTGCTAAGAGCGCCAGCACCCATGCTAGCAGCTCAGAAGCAGTATCTGTGCACGCGCGAGCAGGCTGGGCCCCTCATTCTTGAGGGAAGCCAGGAGATGAGGATCACAAAGGAGACCTACTGCGTCTCAGGTGGCATTGAGCTCCGAGGGAACGCTAGATTGGTAATCACAGATGCTCTTCTGGTGTTCCGCGAGGGAGCCTTTTCTGCTGGCGTCTGGGGCCCTGGCGCGACTATCCGCGTGAGAGACAACGCAACCGTCGAACTGAAAAACGTGCAGCTGTACCTTGCACAGGCAGACGGATCACACGGGGAGTTGTGGTTTGACCTGCGAGATTCGTCGCGTGTGCTGCTCGATGAGGTCTCCCCGCTGGCGGACGGGCGTGTGTCGCTTGGAGTCTCAGGTGCTGTCGTAGTCCAGATCCATTCGTCACCTGTTCATCAGTTGCGCGTGGCAGACACAGCCCAGGTATCGATTCGTGACTCTGCAGTGGGCATGATCGACGTAGCGATCTCCGGCAAGGAGAGCATTGAGCTTGTTGGACTTCGACCCCAGTACTACGGGCTCTGGGGGTTCCCCCAGTCCGCAGAGGCTCGCTTCTCGCTCCGCCTCGAGAAGACGCGGGTCGGCGGATGGTCGGTGCGTGTGAACCAGGGATCCCAGGTCTACCTGGCAGACTGCTATCTCAACCGGGTGGTTGTTGTCTCTGGGTCAAGCGATGTTGCGATTCGGGGCGTGCGACCTGGTTTCTTCACCGCGTGGAGTCTCAGAGACGATGCGTGTCCGCTTTGCAGGGAGAATGTCGTCCTCTTGAGAACGAGGGTCGACGTCTGGTACTGGTGGTCCCAGGGCACGACGGGCACTCTGTCCATCGCCGACTCGGAGTTCCTCAGGCTCTTCCTCGACACACATAGCCGACTCGTCTCGACCATCTCCAATACAACGATAGGGTCGCTCAACGTGCTCAACGGCCATTTCATTGCGGATATGTCCGATGTCATCATTGAGCAGGGCCTGGAGCTGAATAATGCGCGGCTTGACATCTCTGGCAGGATCACGTTTCCCGCGAGCGGCGTCATCGGAGTGTGGACCAATTCCCGTATCGACAGGGAATACCTCGTCGTGGCCAAGGATGAGAGCGGCCACCCTCTTCCCGGAGTGGCGTTGACGGTTGAGGATCCGTCAGGTTCGACCGGGGAATATGTCACCGGGCAGGACGGGATCGCTCTGCTGGCACTCAGCTTCGACAATGTGAACGCCCGCCTCACCTGGCTTCTGACGGCACGTTTCGGAACGGGGGTTGTAAGCACTCCCATCGGCCTGTTGACCAGCTCGCCGGTAGAGCTACTGGCACCCCTTCGCCCCCAGATTGGGGGGCCCTGACCTGGCCCTCCAAGACACGCTTCATCTGGAGCTAGGATCCCGAGAGGATGAAGCATGGGGCCGAGAGGCGTCACACATCAGCAAAGATCAGCACCGAAGTACCAGAGCAGGACCAAGCCTCCTACGGTACAGAGAGGAACCTTGATCTGGACAGCACAAGCGCGCCCGAGTGGATGACTTTGGGGCTTCTCCTTGGCCTCGAGCCGCGGAGACCCTGGCGCTGGTCCCGAACACGCAGCGCGCTGCGGCTTGAAGAAGCGGCTGGGGGCCTTGGGGAGAGCCCCGGGCGGCTCCCAGCCCATCGGCTAGGCTGATGAGAGACGGGTTACCTCATCTGGAGCGCGATCCCCCTGTCAGCATCTTGCGCCAGCCTTCTTGCGCGGGAGTTCTGGGTGAGTCGGCGGCACCACCAGGACCACTGCTCGCGTGGCTCGGGTTAGAGGAGTCGCGGCATGGACGGTTCCTGGGGTGATGTGGAGCGCCTCGTGCGAGCTGAGTAGCCTGCTCTCGCTGCCGATCTCCAGCAGCACCTTCCCCTGGATAACTGTTGCCCACACGTCGCTCTCGTCGTGCGCGATGGGTCCCATCGCGACCTTCTGCGTATCCCTTGCCCACATGTCCAGCATCTGCACACGGCCGTCAGGGCTCAGGTACGCTTCACGAACCTCCCAGCTCCCCATCACCCAGGTCTCACTGTCTGTTTGAGGAGAGGCAACTTCCGCTGCTCTCTTGTGGGCGGCCTTGACTTCCTTGATCGCTGCAGCCTTAGCCACTTCGTAGTCCTCACGGGTCATCTTGCCCGTTTCGACGAGCTTCTGGACAACCAGCTCCTCCTTTGTCGGGATGGAGAGGGCAGCGCGCAGCGCGGAGTTACCGATCTCCTTGACCGTAGTACTGGTCTTTTTCTTCCTGGCCTTGAGGGCTTCATGAACATCCTCATCGAGTACAAGGTGCTGAATCCTCATGTCTCTCCCCTTAGGGCGCAAGCAGGTTCGTTAGGAAGTGTAGCGGAAGCGCGGACATGATCAAGCAACCCGCGTTGTGTGTCGTCGACTCGAAGTCCTCTTCCACTGAACGCCAGAACCGGACGCCAAGGAGGTGATGTCGGATAACGGGGATTGACCGGAATCGATGGTCCCGAGCCACATCAACAATGAACACCAGGGCTCTGGCAACACAAGCACGAACCTGGATCAGAACAGCACAAGCGCGCCCGGGAGGAATCGAACCCCCGGCCTGCGGCTTAGAAGGCCGCTGCTCTAGTCCGACTGAGCTACGGGCGCGACAGCACAGTCACAAGTCTGGAAGTCGCAAGTCCCAAGAGGTTCGACTTGAGACATGCCGGCTTGCGACTGTCCGTTCAGCGGGTAGCGGGAATCGAACCCGCGTTTCTGGCTTGGAAGGCCAGGGCTCTACCATTGAGCTATACCCGCACGCACGACGCGAACGATTCTATGGCCGGCCTCGGACCCCGTCAACGACAACCGGCTCGGAGAGAAGCTCCTCGGCTACGTCACGAAGAGGAGGAACCGGAGCACGTCGAGGAAGTCGCTCGACGCGAACGCCACAGTACAAGAGGACGCCAGGGTCGCCCCGGGGTAGAACGACGCCCGGTACGCCTTGGGGTGGTCGCGGTACGTTACCGCCACTGTGAACCGCTCCGGCAGCGCCACCCGACAGAGGCCCGGATCGCCCTTGAGAGCCGCCGCCACTCCATCGCGGATGCCCGCCAGCGCCTGTTCGACATCGACGCTGATGGTCCCTCCCCCCACGCCACGCTTGACGGGGAAGGCGCCGATCCTCGCGTTGAGCCTCTGCGCCTCGGCGCACGTTGCCTCGTCGCCGGAAACGAACAAGAGCGGGACGCCGACGTAGGCGGCGCTGTAGGCCGCGAGCAGAAACTCGGACGCGGGCTGGCCGTTGATCTCCAGGAGATGCAACGGGGACAGGGTGTGGGCCAAAGGGCTTCCCGCGGAGCCGGCGGGGGCGTGGTAGCCCACAAGCACAACGCCGGCACACGACTGGTCCAGCTCCTCGACCATCGCCAGCGGATGCCCACTCCACCCGCGAAGGAGCTGGGTTCCCGGCGGCAGGTCCGCAGCAGTGAGGTTCCGTCCGGTATCGTGGGCGTCCTTCACGAGGATCTCCCGCGCTCCAGCCTTCGCTGCACCCTCGCACGCTGCCCGCACCTCGGCTGCCATCTGGGTTCGCGACGCTTCGTACCCGGGCTTGCCGACCTCGGTCTCGTCCCAGTGGGTCACCCCGGTGATCCCCTCGATGTCAGCGCTGATGTAGACCTTCATCCCTCATCTCCTCGAACAAGAAGGGGGCCTACGTGGCCCCCGTGGTCGGAGAGGGCGGATTTGAACCGCCGACCTCATGGTCCCGAACCATGCGCGCTGACCAAGCTGCGCTACTCTCCGCCGCCCCCCTATGTTACCCGACGGCCCCTAGCGCAGGAAGACGAACCGCGTGCGGCCTCCGCTGACCACGGTCAGCAGCACCTCGTCCCGATCGCCGATGCCCGCAACAAGCTCGTTCCAGTCGGCGACGGTCTCCACAGCCTGGCGGTTCACGGCCACGATGGCATCCCCAACCTCGATCCCCGCCCAGTAGGCACGCGATCCGGACGCCACACGGGTCACGAGCACGCCTAACGTCGTGGCCAGGCCGTAGCTCGTTGCAGGTTCAGACGTGATGGCGCCCACGGTAAGACCGAACTTCTCCTTCCCTTCCTCGGGCGGGGTCACGCTGGGAGAGGCAGCGACCTCCTCCGGGCGCTCTCCAAGGACCACGGTAAGGGAGATCTCCTTCCCGTCGCGAACGAGCGTGATCGCCACCGGTTCCCCTACGGCCCGGTACATGATCTCCAGTTGGAGTTCGTTCGTGCTGCCCACAGCTACACCGCCCACCGCGGTGATCACGTCGCTGGCCTTGACCCCGGCTTCCGCTGCAGGTCCACCCGCGACGACATCCGACACGAGCACGCCTTGCCCGGCCCTGACCCCAAACCGCTCCTCCATGCCCGGCAACAGGTCCTGGATGTACACGCCGAGCCAGGCACGGGTGACCTTCCCGTGAGCGGCGATCTGGAAGAGCGCGCGCACGATCTCGTTGATCGGCACGGCAAAGTTGATCCCCTCCACCACAACACCGCTCCCTGTGGAGCGAGCGATGATCGTGTTCATCCCCACCACCTGGCCGAAGGCATCGACGAGCGGACCGCCGGAGTTGCCGGGGTTGATCGCGGCGTCGGTCTGGATCATCCGCCGGTAGTACCCCGTTCCATCCGGCCGAGGAACGTCGCGACCGAGCGCGGACACGATCCCCAGGGTTACCGTGTGAGACAGACCCAAAGGATTGCCGATCGCGATCACCCAGTCTCCGATCTCGAGGAGGTCCGAGTCGCCCAGCCGAACCGCCGGGACATCGAGAGAGTCCCCGATGGCCACCACGGCAAGGTCGAGGAGGCCGTCGGTGCCCACGATCTTCGCTGGCAGCTCTTTCCCCGTCTTCGCTGTAACGCGGATTGAAACCGCTCCCTCGACCACGTGAGCGTTGGTGAGCACGTACCGCACACCGTTGTGCTCAACGATGAATCCCGAACCAACGGAGGTCACCTCCCGCTCCCCGAGAGGCCCCAGGTCGAAGAACCGGCGCAGGAAGGGGTCCTGGAGAAACTCGTCCCACAAACTGGCAGACTTCTTCACAACCTCCACCTTCACGACCCCGGGCGCAACCTGGCCGATCGCCGCCTTGATGGCCGCCTGGCCCGACGCCGCGATCTCCTCCTGTACGGCCTGGGCGTAGGCAACGGGAATAAGCTGGGCTGAAGTCGATGCAACCGTGCTACCCCCGTCTCCCAAGAGCCCCACCGACACACCCACCACTACCCCTGCAGACACAACCACAAGCGCAAACACCTGAAGTAGCTTCCTCATCGTGTGCACCTCCAAAGCCGATCGTACCCGCATTCCGTTGAAGGACCGATGTACCGGTTGTGAAGATCCAGTGGAGAGGGTCCACCACCAACGCCTATGATACTGGTGATGAAGAAGGCGGTCGCTCTTCTGTCAGGTGGCCTGGACTCGGCGCTGGCGTGCACGATCACCCTCCAACTCGGGTTCGAGGTGGTGGGGTTGAACTTGAGCACGGGGTTCTGCGTCGGACAAGGGCGGTGCGACACGGCCCTCGCCCTGGCCTCCCGTCTGGGAATCCCCCTCCGCCTTCTCGACGTGGGCAAGGAGTTTTTGGAGGTGGTCCGAGCCCCTCAACACGGCTACGGATCGGCGATGAACCCGTGTCTGGACTGCCGGATCCTCATGGCCCGTACCGCCGGGGCGGTGATGGAGGAGGAAGGAGCCTTGTTTGTGATCACCGGGGAGGTCCTCCAGCAGCGGCCGATGTCCCAGCATCGCAGGGCCCTCGACCTCGTCGCTGAGGAGTCGGGCCTTGGAGAGCGGCTCGTCCGCCCCCTGTCCGGTAGGCTGCTCGGACCGACGCACCCGGAGCGAATGGGCTGGATCAGGCGAGAGCAGTGGCTCGACATCCAGGGTCGGTCGCGGAAGCGCCAGCTGGCGTTGGCCGAGGCGTGGGGTCTCACCGAGTTCGTCCAACCGTCGGGAGGGTGCTGCCTTCTCCTCACCCGCCCCTACGCCGCCCGACTCCGAGACGCGTTCGCCGCCCGCGGGAACAAGGCCCTTGCCGAGGAGGAGTTCGCCCTTCTTCGGTTCGGCCGCCACTTTCGGATCTCCCCCACCGTCAAGGTGATCGTGGGGCGGAACGAGACGGAGAACGCGGTGTTGGGGACGTTTGCCTCCGGGAGGTGGCTGCTCTCCGTCGTCACCGTGCCAGGGCCAGTTTCCTTGGTGGAGGGAGCAGCGGGTGGAGAGGAACTGGAGCTTGCAGCGCGTCTCGCTGCTCGGTACAGCGACGCCCGTCCCGATGAACCCGTCACGGTCCGTCTATCCGTGGGAGATGCCGTTCAGGAATCGAGGGTGATCCCCCTTCCCGCCGACGACCCACGGATCGCTCGCTGGATGATTGGCGACTAACGGCTCCGTCTCCTCCAGGCCGGGGCGCCTGCAAACCCTGGGTGATCCGCCCCCTAATCCACGCGACGATTGGGACAACAGCGGCTTCCTGAACTGGCCATAGTTCAGCCACGCTTCTTGCGTAACGGATCCTGTACCTGCTGCTACGCAGGTTCACCTAGAGAAGGGCGTACCGGAGTCCCGCGAAGTTAGACCAGATGAACGCAAGGCGGCGTCGCTGGGTTCCACCTGGCATCCCCGGTCGAGCGAGAGATGCCTTGAGCTCAACCATATGTGGCCTTCCGGCTTTGAAGCCGAAGAAGTCGAACGGAGTCCCCGGGAACTGCGGCCCACGCTCCACTCGTTCGGCGTACGTGGCAGTGTTGGCTCATGGTGTGGTCTCTGTTACGATCATCCCAGCGGTTCGAACCGAGCGACAAAATGGCGGAGCGGACCCTCACCCGCCACAAGCCGCAAACCCGGAACCCCTCGTGCCTTGTCCCGAATACGACGCAGCGCTTCCACTACAGCTTCGAGGTGCTCCTGGGTGTAGGTCCGGCGGGGGATCGCCAATCGCACGAGCTCCATCCGCGCTTCAGGGCCCATCATCGCCGAGCCGACCTCCACAGCGCGGATCCCGCCTTCGAGGTACAGGGCGGCGACGAGCACTTGACCCGGGAACGCCCCGTTCGGGATGTGGGGAAGAAGGCGCCCCGCGTTCACGTAGACCGCATGACCGCCCGGCGGCCAGTACACGGGGATCCCCGCGTCACGCAATCGCTCCCCCAGCCACCGCACCTGGCCGATCCGATCCTGCAGGTAGCCGAGATCCAACGCTTCGTTCAGCCCTACAGCGAGGGCGGCGAGGTCCCGGCCCGCCAGGCCGCCGTACGTGGGAAACCCCTCGACCAGAATCAGCTTCTCCCGGCACCGCTCGTGAAGCGTCCGGTCCCGCATGGCGAGGAACCCGCCGATGTTCCCCAACCCGTCCTTCTTCGCCGACATCGTGCACCCGTCGGCGAGCGCGAACAGCT
>JAGUVP010000079.1 GCA_020062805.1 Candidatus Bipolaricaulis sp. | reverse complement strand
TGAACGACTCGACCGTCACGTCGTACGGGTCGAGATCACTGTCCCCAGCCTCGATCCGCTGAGCGAGGAACCTCTGCCCGGAGTAGATGCGCCCCCCGTCGAGGGGGACGTTCTCCAACTGCTCAAATCCGGCGGGCGCTCCGACGACGAACCGCGGGGCAATGCCCCGAATCCAGTGAGTGATGTCATAGCCTGCGCCCGTAAGGCGTACCTTGGCCTCCAACTGGAGACGGTGGCCGGTGGGAGCGTTGTTCTTGAGCGTGATCCAGATCTCGTAGACCTCGAGGCTGTACGCACCGACCGTGTTGTGGGAGCCCGTCGTGATCTCAACGAAAAGGGTAGGCGAGGTGAAATTGCCGAACCCGCTCGTCTTCTCCCCCAGTCGATTGCCATCGCGGGCGCGGATGACCTCGATCTTCGCGATGTACGTTCCTTCCAGCTTGATGGGGTCGCTAACGTTCCGTAGGTCCACCCGGCTCACCGTGCGCGACGCTCCCACCGACAGGTTGTTGACCTCGAACCGAGCGGCGAGGAACTTCTGTTCCCGGTACACGGACGTCTCGTCGGCAGGAACGTCAATGAACCAGATGGGCTGCGTGATGAACGTGGCCGCTACCACTGGGTAGGCCACGTCGTGGTCCGTCGGGTTGGTTGTAATGACTGTTGGGGTGCCGGTCTTCCCGAGCTGGAGCTTCCGTCCTAGGGAGGCACTCGCCTTCAACTTGACCCAGATCTCGAGGTCGAACGCAGCGGTGAACTCGTTATTGGCCGTTGTGGAGATCTCCACCCCCGTCGTGGGGAAGTTAGCAAGCCCTGTCGTCAACGACCCCAGCACCTTGCCATCGGTTGTGCGGCGGATCTCGATGCGCTCGACATCAGCGCCTTCCACCTTCGGGTCCGCTGCGGTGTTGGTCACCGTAACCTTGGTCACGGTGGCTGCTCCGTCGGCCGCGATCTTCTGGGCCAGGAACCATGTCCCCGGCCTGACGTCAGCATCGTCCAGTTCAACGTTCGTGAACGCGACTGTGCTCAGCGCAACAGGGGCCGCCAGCGCCAACGCCACCGCCAGCAACATGTACCGTCTCATCGCACGACCTCCTCCCCCAGCTCGGGCCGGCCGGCGTCTGCGCGCCAGGAACCCGTTTCCGTAGGCTTCATCAAGCTCATCTTCCCCTCAGTCGTGAGGCTTCTTGACACGGTGCCCAGTCTAGGTGACCCGCATCACGCTGCGCAGGATCGGGGTTACCCCCACCCCAGGCGTTTGTCCCCACCGGCCTGTACCCGTGTCCGCCCTCAGTATAGAGACGCGAAACGAACCCGGCTAACCTTCGAAGCCATACACGGTGGCAACGCGGAATGGAGCAAGTCTGAGGGGAGCGCCCATCGTGGGCCCGCTCCGCCGCACACAAGGTGCGACGCTACAGAACCCTGGTGCTTCCGCGGCGGCAGCCCTCTGCCCCCGAATGGTGCTACAGCTCGTACACCTCGCCGTACTTCGCCCGCACGTAGCGCAGGAACGGCTGGGCCGAGAGGCCGCTTCCGGTGACTCGCTTCACGAGGTCCTCGGGTAGGTACACCCGTCCATGACGGTGCACGTTCTCCCGCAGCCACTCGCGAATCGGGGAGAGCTGGCCGGTCTGCACCTTATCCCAGAACCCCGGGATCTCCCGCTCCGCCGTCTCGGTGATCTGGGCCCCGTACAGATTGCCTAGCGTGTAGGACGCGAAGTAGCCGAACATCCCGCCCGACCAGTGCACGTCTTGCAGAACGCCGCTCCGGTCGTCGGGAGGGGTCACGCCCAGGTAGTCCGCCATCGCCTGGTTCCACCGCTCGGGGAGCTGGTCCACCTTCAGCCGTCCCTCGATGAGATCCACCTCGAGCTCGAACCGCAGGCAGATGTGCAGGTTGTACGTGACTTCATCGGCCTCGACGCGAATCAGCGACGGTTGAGCGTGGTTCACGTGCCTCCACACGTCCTCCGGCTTCGTCTTGGCCAGGCCCGGGAAGTGGCGGACAAGATGCGGGTGCGCGTACTTCCAGAACGCCAGGCTCCGTCCGATCTGGTTCTCCCAGAACCGCGACTGGGACTCGTGGATCCCGAACGAAGCCCCGCCGGAGAGCCCGGTCCACGCGAGGGACGGATCGTTGCCCTGCCCGTACAGGGCGTGTCCCCCCTCGTGCAGGGCGCCGAACAGACCGGAGAACGGCTCGTCCTCCTGGTAGCGGTTCGTGACGCGCACGTCGCCCACGCCGATGCCGATCGTGAACGGGTGAACGGAATCGTCGAGCCGCCCGGCCCCAAAGTCGTACCCGATCCACCCGAGCGCCTCACGGCAGAACTGACGCTGGGTGTCGAGGGGATAGGTCCCGGCGGGCAGCGTCTGGGGAGGCGTGCCGCGGGACAGCTCCTTGAGGAACGCGACCAGTTCTTTGCGCAGGCTCGCGAGGAGGGGGCGCAGGGAGGACACGGTCATCCCCGGCTCGAACTCGTCGACGAGGGCGTCGTACGGGCTCTCCGTGTACCCGATCAGTCTCGCCATCTCCCGCACCAGGTCGACGACCTCGGCAAGGTGGGGACGGAACATGGCGAAGTCGGACGCGGCCTTGGCCTTCTCCCACACCGTCTCGGCGCGAGAGGTGGTCTCGACGAACTTCTGGTACAAGGCGGGGGGGATCGCGCGATGCCGCATGTGGTCGCGCTTCCAGACCCGAACGAGGGCCTGGTCCAC
>JAGUVP010000065.1 GCA_020062805.1 Candidatus Bipolaricaulis sp. | reverse complement strand
GCGGGTTAAAGGACGTGATCGTCACCCAGACCGGCGAGAAGGGGCTCGCCGCTCAAGAACCGATCGTCGAGATCCACGAGCCGACGCGGGCCACGACCTACGGCGAGGTGGACGAGGCTGCGGCACGTCGGATCGTGGCTGAGCACGTGGTCAACGGACGCCCGGTGACAGAACGCGTGGTGGAGGTACGGGAGGTGAAGGGTTGATCAACCTGCGAATCGATGACACGCCCGTTCAGGCCGAGCCGGGCCAGACGATTCTCGTCGCGGCGCGGGGCGTGGGAATCCGTATCCCCACCCTCTGCCAAGTTGACGCCCTGTCTCCAGTAGGCGCATGCCGGTTGTGCTTGGTGGAGATCCGGAACTGGAACGGTCGCCTTGTCCCCGCCTGCGCGACCCCCGCTCAAGAGGGACTGGATGTGGTCGCACATTCCGAGAAACTGACCATCCTCCGCCGCACGATCCTTGAGCTGCTGTTCGCCGAGCGGAACCACATCTGCGCGTTCTGCGTTTCGAGCGGGCACTGCGAGCTGCAGGACCTGGCAACCGAGCTGGGGATGGATCATGTCACGTTTCCCTATCGGTTCCCCTTCCTATCGGTGGATGCGACCCATCCCAAGTTCGGACTCGATCACAATCGATGTGTGCTCTGCGGACGCTGCGTACGCGCCTGTTCCGAGGTGGAGGGCGCCTACACGTGGGGGTTCTCCGGCCGCGGCGTGGCCACGCTGGTCGAGGCCGACCTCGGCGATCCGTGGGGAGCATCGAAGACCTGTACCGCATGCGGAAAGTGCGTGCAGGCGTGTCCTGTGGGGGCTATGTTCGAGAAGGGCAAGGCCACCGCAGAACAGGTGAAGCGACCCGAGATCCTCGCAGAGGTCACGGAAAGGAGGCCCCGTGTCTAAGGTCCGCCTCGCGTCGGTGTGGTTTTCCGGGTGTTCGGGGTGCCACATGTCGTTCCTCGACCTTGACGAGCGGTTGCTGGAGTTGGCAAGCAAGGTAGACCTCGTCTACTCACCAATCGTGGACATCAAGGAGTACCCCGATGACGTGGACGTGCTCCTCGTCGAGGGCGCGATCGGGAATACCGAACAGCGCCACCTTCTCGAGGAGATGCGCCAGAAGACGAAGCTCGTCGTCGCCTTCGGCGACTGCGCCGTCACCGGGAACATCCCTTCGCTCCGCAACCCGATCCCCCGCGAGGAGCTCCTGCGCGCGGTGTACGGCGACGGAGACATCCCCGGCCTGGAGGAGGGCGATGTCCCGAAGATGCTTCCCCAGGCGATGCCGATCCACACCGTGGTGAAGGTAGACCGGTTCATCCCCGGGTGCCCTCCGCCCGCTGATCGGATCTGGACGTTCCTCCAAGCGCTCCTCGCCGGGAGAAGACCCGAACTCGCCGGTGCGGACCTGAGGTTTGGGTAGAGAGGTGCCCGTGCGCGAGATCAAAGTACCGGTAACGCGAATCGAGGGCCACGGCCTGATCACGGTGGAACTCAACCGCGCCGGAAAGGTGAGCAAGGCTCGGTTCCACGTGACGGAGGGGCGTGGGTTTGAACGGTTCTGCCAGGGCCGCACCCTGTGGGAGATGCCGGCGATCACCGCCCGCACGTGCGGGATCTGTCCGGTGTCCCACCTCCTGTGCTCCGCGAAGGCAGGCGACGCGATCCTCGCCGTGCGCCCGCCTCGGGCGGCGGACAAGCTGCGACGGCTGATGAACCTCGGTCAGTACGTGCAGTCCCACGCCCTGTCCTTCTTCCACCTCTCCAGCCCAGACCTCCTTCTCGGCTGGGACTCCGACCCGGCCAAGCGAAACGTGTTCGGCCTCGCTGCCACGAACCCCCAGCTGGCTCTGGACGGGATCCGTCTCCGGGCGTACGGACAGGAGATCATCGCCGCGCTCGGCGAGCGCCGGGTGCATCCAGCGTGGGCGGTTCCCGGAGGGGTCCACGCCCCTTTCACCTCCGAGGCCCGGGACCGATTGGCGGCCAAGCTCCCCGAGGCGATGCGTATTGCCACCGATGCCCTCGCCCTCTACGAGCAAGGGATGACGGATTGGGGAGAAGAGATCGCTTCCTTCGGGGATTTCCCGTCCCTGTTCATGTCCCTTGTCGGGGAGAACGGGGCATGGGAGCACCACGACGGCCGGATCCGGCTCGTGGATGCCGAGCGGAAGATCGTTGCCGACAACCTCGATCCGGCCCGCTACCTCGAGTACATCGGGGAGGCGGTCGAGGGTTGGTCGTACCTGAAGTTCCCGTACTTCCAAGAGCGGGGATATCCGGACGGGGTGTACCGGGTCGGACCGCTCGCCCGCCTCAACTGCTGCGATCACATCGGCACCCCGCTCGCCGACGCGGCCGTGGCTCGGTTCCGTGCCACCGCGGACGGGAAAGCGGTGACGAGTTCGTTCCACTACCACTGGGCGCGACTCATCGAGATCGTGGCCGCGCTCGAGCGGGTCAAGATCTACTTCGACGACCCGGAGATCCTCTCCCCGCGCGTGCGGGCCGAGGCGGGGATCAACGAACGCGAGGGGGTCGGCGTCCACGAGGCACCCCGCGGGACCCTGTTCCACCATTACGGGGTCGATGAGGGCGGCGTCATCGAGAAGGTCAATCTCATCGTGTCCACCGGCCACAACAACCTCGCCATGAATCACACCGTGACTCAGATCGCCCACCATTACCTCGACGGGCAGAAGATCACCGAAGGTCTTCTCAACCGGATGGAAGGGGGCATCCGCGCCTACGACCCGTGCTTGTCATGCTCCGTGCACGCGGTGGGCCAAATGCCGCTGAAGGTCGTCCTCCTCGGCTCGGATGGAAACGTGCTCGACGAGAAGGTACGAACCGCATGATCCTCGTCATCGGGTTGGGCCACCCGCTCCGCCGGGACGATGGGGTCGGCCTGTGGGTGGCAAGCCGCCTCTCCAACACGGACGATGTGAAGGTCGTCGGCGCCCAGGATTTGGCCCCAGAGCTGATTCCCCAGGTGGCGGTGGCTGACCTGGTGATCTTCGTGGACGGACGGGTGGGATCGGGCCCGGTGCGCTGGGAGCAGATCCGCGC
>JAGUVP010000012.1 GCA_020062805.1 Candidatus Bipolaricaulis sp. | reverse complement strand
TTGCCGGAACAACGGTGGGAGGTGCCGCAGCCGCTGGGTCGCGTAGCCATCCGTCAAGAGGTCCTCTCGGCGATTGCCATGCGGGCGATCGAAGGGGTTGAGGGGGTGCGTCCCCTGCGCGGGGGAGGAGGCATCATGGGTCTCCTCGCCGGAGGAGAGGAGGGCGTACAGATAGCCATTCGGGGCGCTGTGGCCGATGTTGAGCTCCGCATCGCCGTGGTGTTGGGATACTCTGTGCACCAAGTTGCCCAGGTTGTGCAGCGGCGAGCACGGGAAGACCTGGAGACGATGGTGGGTATCCGGGTAGGTCGGGTAGACGTGCACGTGCGCAACGTGATCCCACCCGAGGAGATCCTGATGCTCGACGAGAGGGGGGAAGATGCCGAGAGATGAGGAGTTGATCGGAGAGAGCCCCGAAGACGGACAGATCTCGATCTCTCGGGACGTCATCGCCACCATTGCCGGGCTTGCTGCGACCGACGTGGCGGGCGTAGCCCCTCCCAAGGGAGGAACGATGCCCCGTGGCGAGGCGGTTCGGCGGATCGTCGAGGTCGAGCTTGCGGAGGGGCGAGTGAAGCTCGCCCTCAAGGTGGGCGTGTTGCACGGCCACGCCATCCAAGAGGTGGCCCAAGGACTCCAGACGAAGGTCAAGAACGAAGTGGAGAAGATGACCGCCCTCCCTGTGGATGAAGTGGATGTGGAAGTGGTGCGGGTGGTGTTCCCCGAGGAGGGGCGGCGAAAGGACAGGTTCTCATGAGTGGATACGTTTTTGCAGCCGGTGCGCTCTCCTTGCTCTTGGCGGCAGGGGCGATGGTCGCGGCGGTGGTGGCCATTGCGTGGGGCGACCTCGGACTGTCAGTGCCCTCACCCGTGGTGCAGGCGGTCTTCGTGCTGTGGGCGATCACGCTCGTCGGCGCGGCCGCGGTGTTCATCCGGATCGCTCTCAATCGCCTTACCGTGCGGCGGGCGCTGCGGCGGCAGGGACCGAAAGGGATGATCCTCATCACGGCTGACACGGTGCGGGAGATGGCAGGGATCCTCCTGCGGGAAGAGCTCGGTCTGCACAGATTCCGTGTCCACATCCGCCCGATGGGCGAGGGCTTGGCCTTGCAGATCACGCTCCGCCTTCCACTCGGGGAAGAGGTCCCCGCGCTCGCCGAGCGGCTACAAACCCTGCTCGCCCAAGAAGTGTCCGCGAAGACGGGTCTCGAGGTACCTGAGGTGCGAATGGTCGTGGAGGGGGCAGCGCGGCCCAGCCGCAGCCGGTAGCGTGCGCCGCCAAGCCCGAGAGGCGGTCCTGCGGTCTCTCTACCGTCACGAGTATCTCCCGTCTTCACCTGACGATCTGGTCAACGACGAAGAACCCGGTGAGATCGCGTTTGCCCATGCCCTCCTCGCCGGAGTCCACGCACACCAGGCAGAGATCGACTCCATCATCGACAGGCGTGCCCTCGGGTGGGGGCTGGACCGGCTCCCGATGGTCGACCGCAACATCTTGCGGCTCGCCCTGTACGAACTCCTGTACACGGACACCCCACCGGAAGTGGTCATCAACGAAGCGGTCGAGCTGGCCAAGGCCTACGGGACAGACCAGGCCCCAGCGGTGATCAACGGGATCCTCGACCGGGTGTGGAAGGAGCGCGATGTCAACCCAACGATGGGCTGACCTTCACCTTCACACGCGGTGGTCCGACGGAACTCTCGACCTAGACGGAATGGTGAGGCGAGCATCCGGGGTCGGGCTTTCGGCCATTGCAATCACCGATCATGACACGATCGGGCCGGAGCTGTGCGCTCCCGTGGCTTGTTTCGACGGGATGGAGGTCATCTGCGGTGTCGAGGTGAAGGCCGACGTCGCCGGCCAGCGCGGCGAGATCCTCGGGTACTTCCTCTCCCCCAGGCATCCTGCGCTGATGGAGCTGTTCACCTGGATGGCCCACGAGCGCCGGAAGCGGATGGGCGCGATGGTGATGCGCTGCCAGGAAGTCGCGGAGGCGGAATTCTCGTTAGAAGACGTGATCTCTGGCGCCGCGGGTTCCGTGGGCCGTCCTCACCTCGCAGCTCTCCTTATCCAGCACGGGCTGGCGGTGGACTATGAGGATGCGTTCCGCCGGTTCCTCGCCCAGGGCGCACCGTGCTACGTGCCTCTCCCCCGACCGACAAGCCGCCAGGTCATCGCCGCGATCCGGGCGGCAGGTGGAGTAGCGTCCCTTGCCCATCCGTGCTTCTTGTCCGTGTTCGACTGGAGGAGTACCCTCACCGCTCTGATCAGGGAGGGCCTGTCCGCGGTAGAGGTGCACTATCCGTACGAGACGTCCCGTCAGCCTTTGCAGGCCGATCCCGAAGCGGTGGCGAACCTCGCCCAGAATATGGACTTGATCCCCACAGGTGGCTCCGATGACCACGGCCCTGGGTCGGTGAAGGACGCGATCGGTGCGATGCGGGTGCCCTACTCGCCGGTGGTAGAGGCGCTTCGGTCGCTGGCGGGATCCGTCACATAGCGCAAGGCGGCCAGGGCGACCTCGATCTGGTCATCCGACGGCTCGCGGGTCGTGAAGCGCTGCAGGAGGAGCCCTGGGACAAGAAGGGGCCTCAGCCACCATGCCCGCGGATGCCGCGATCCGAACCGAAGGATCTCGTAGGTCAGGCCCGCCACAACCGGCAAGAGGAGCAACCGGCCCACGAGCCGGATCCAGATGTTGGGTGTCGGCACGACCGAGAAGACGAGGATCGCTACCACCACAAACAAGAGGAGGAAGCTCGTCCCGC
Organism: Candidatus Bipolaricaulis sp.; assembly: GCA_020062805.1. Classification (GTDB taxonomy): domain Bacteria; phylum Bipolaricaulota; class Bipolaricaulia; order Bipolaricaulales; family Bipolaricaulaceae; genus Bipolaricaulis. The sequence continues at coordinate 3,227 of JAGUVP010000012.1, read as the reverse complement.
ACCGGGGGTGGATGGGGCTTCTCCCGCGGGCATCGGGCACGGACGCCTCGCCCTCCTCATAGGCGTGGACGACCTTGTGTTCAGCCCCGTGGTACTGGAACACCCGCCGGATGTCGGGAAGGAACGAGATCGCCCCAAGATAGCACAGGAAGAAGACAACTCGGACTCCACCCTCCACGAGGTTGAACAGAATCCGGTTCCCAATCCCGGTGAGGCCGGTGATGTAGGCGGGAAGGAGCATGAACCCGCCCACGAGGAACACCACCACGAACAGGATGATCGCCAGGTTCTCCCACCGTGACGCCGGGGCGTCTTCAGGGTGAGCCAGCTCGGCCGACCGCCTCAGGGCAGCCCAGCCGAGGGCGAGCATCTGAACGAGCTTGAGGGGGCCACGAGCAAAGGGAATCCTCTCCAGTCGCGGGAGAGAGAACCTCGTAGGAAGAGGCTCTACTGCAACTGCCCCTTCGGGGGTGCGCACGGCCAAAACCACCTTCGGGCCGTCTTGGAGCATGACCCCCTCGATAACTGCTTGCCCCCCGATCGGCATTACGCGCGCTTCTTGGTCTTCCGTGCCGGTTTCTTCTCTTCGGGCGGCTTCTTGGCCGCCTCCTGCCAGTTCCCGTACTTGCGGGCGAACCGCTCCACCCTTCCCTCGGCGTCCACAAGGCGCGTCTCGCCAGTGAAGAAAGGATGACACTTTGAACACACGTCCACACGCAGGTCTTTCTTGGTGGAGGTCGTCTCGAACTCCGCTCCGCAGCTGCAGCGAATGGCCGTCTTGTGAACCTGGGGATGCATTCCCTGTTTCATCGTATCACCGCTTCGAGTACTGCTCTTTCTTTCGCGCCTTGCGATGTCCGTACTTCTTCCGCTCGACGGCGCGGGAGTCACGGGTGAGAAGCCCAGCGTCCCTCAAGGGCTTCTTGAACTCGGGGGTCATCTCGACCAGTGCTCGGGCAATCCCCAGACGCACCGCCTCCAGTTGACCAGTAGGGCCGCCGCCCTCAACACGTGCGCGTACCGCATACCGACCGATGGTCCCAGTGGCATAGAAGGGAGACAAGAGGTGGCGGTTCAGGTGATCGGTCCCGAACGAGAACGCCGAGAAGTACGCCACAGCGAGGCGCCCGTTTACACGGATCTGACCATCGCCCTCCTTCAAGTACACCCGGGCCACGGCCTCTTTCCGGCGGCCCACACCGTGAAAGCCGCCCGCGGTCGCGGACGCACGGCGAGTCTCTTCTGCTACCTGCTCCAAGGGAATCTCCACCTCCTACCAAACGTTGCGCTGAAATCCGGGGGGAATGCTATCCCACGGCTTGAACGCCGTCAACTGGAAGGGCCAAGCTGCACCCGCAGCTCATCGAGGGATGACGCGCCGAAGTAGGTCAGCAGCGCGGGGGTCACGGTGAGAACCTTCGTCGGACCTTGAACCTCGGCAGCGACGAACCCGCGGGCAACGAGCTCGCCGATCTGGCCGTAGGCGCGCTGGCCCCGCATCTTCACGACCTCGGACTGAAGCACCGGCGCATGGTAAGTGATCACAGCAAGGGTGCGCAGGGTCTGCTCAGGAATGTCCTGGTGTGGAGCGAAGGGACGGACGGCAGAAGCGAGTTCGCCCTTCACCCGCAACACGTAACCGCCGCCTTCGTGGACGAGCTCAACACCCCGGTCCGGGGTGGCGCATTCGTCGGCCAGGGCCTGGATCAGTCGGCCCACGGCCGGCTCGGAGAGGTCGAGCGCAGCGGACAGTTGGGCAAGCGAGAGGGGGCGGTCGGCCACAAACAGGGCCGCCTCAACGAGGGCTTTGGCTTCCATCCGGGACCTCGACGAGGATTTCCCCCAGGAATTCCTCCTGGAACAGCCGAACCCGCCCTTCGGCATCGAGGTGAAGAAGCTCCATCAGTCGCGCCACCTTCTCTCCCGGATCGGGATCCTTGACCACAGTGCGAAACGGGATGACCCGTTCTCCGTTGACCAGGGTCAGGAGGAAGGCGAGGAGTCGCTGGGCACGGCTCGTGAAGGGTTCTTCACTTATTTCGAACCCGAGGTCCTCGGGAGAGAAGTCCGTCCCTTTCGAAGTCCTACGCTGCTCAGAGGCAAGAGCAGCCCGCAGGGCGCGGCCAAGATCCCGCACGGTGACCCGACCCCGAGGAACGCGGCGAAGCGGGAGCCGGAGCTCGGGGGCGATGTACACCGATGCTTCTTGCGCAACGATCTCGGCTGCTACCTCCTCGACCGCCTCGTCCACTGTGGGCGGAGCGCCGCCATCTCTTACCCAATCCGACTTCATGCGCAGAAGCACCGAGCTGGCCAGCACCATCCGCCCAGGCACCGCGAACTCGAAGTCCCTCTCGGCCACGTAGGCACGGAATCGGCCGATAAGCTCCACAAGATCAAACGTCCACGGGTCGAGGTCCGCGGTCAGGCCGCGGAACAAGCCCTCCCAATCGGCCTTGGTGAACGCCTGCGGTTCGAACAGCTCAAGCTCGGGCATGCTCCAGCTCCATTCCCAGCACCTCTGAGGACCCGTCCCGCAACAGAACGCCGTACACTCGGTCGGCGTAACGGACAACCTCCTCGTTGTGGGAGATCATGATCACCTGCGCCTCCCGGGCGAACTCCCGCAGGAGTCGAGCCAACCGCTCGGAGTTGGCTCGGTCGAGTGCTGCGTCCACCTCGTCCAAAAAGTAGAACGGGGCCGGACGACCCGCGGCCAGTGCCAGGACGAACGCAACTGCCACCAGGGTCTTCTCCCCCCCGGACAACGAGTCCAGCAACCGCGGTTCCTTCCCCGGTGGACGGGCCTCGACCAGGAGTCCGGACGCGATGTTCCCCGGTTCAGCGAGGGCAAGACGCGCCTCTCCGCCGCCAAACAGAATCCCGAACAACCGGTTTAACTCGCCCGATACGGTTTCCATCGTGGTGAGGAACTTCTCCTTCTTCTTCCCCTCGATCTCTCCGATGAACCGCTCGATTTCGTGCTTCTCTGCCTCCAGGGTCGCCACACGGTCTTTCAGGTCCTGGAATTCGATGAGGAACGTGTCGTACTCCTCAATCGCCCGCAGATTGACCGTTCCCAGTTCAGCCTGGCGTCGTTCCGCCTGGCGAAGTCGTGCCTGGAGAACATCGAGCGAGCCTCCCTCGCCGCCCCCTTCGGGTTCGGCGATCTCGCCCATGGCCCCCAGTTCGCCCTCGATCTCCGCCGCCTCGCGCTCGAACCGGGC
>JAGUVP010000215.1 GCA_020062805.1 Candidatus Bipolaricaulis sp. | reverse complement strand
GCCCTGGCTGAGGCGCTGCGCGACGCGGGCCAGCCGGGGCTGGCCGCACGCCTGGCGCAGGTGATCGAGGAGTCAGGCGCCAAGCGCATCCGCTCTGAGGCCAAGTTCCGGTGCATGGATCCCGTGTACTCCCCCGAGGAGGCGCGCCGCTGCCAAGAAGTGTTGGGCGAGGACCTCAAGACCGGCTGAGATCGCTCTCCCCGGCGTGCGAGAGGGCAGGATGTTGGAGAACCAGTCTCTCTTCTCGCAGCTCATTCTCCACCGGACTGCTGTTGCACGAGCTACTGGGCACAGGACACTTTCGGCCAGAGGCCCTGGCTGCCTTCTGTGCTAGGCTGTCTCGAATTGCAGAACCCTTAGCTGATCAGGAGAAACGCGTTGGCTCAGGTTCAGGATCTCCACTCCGACGACGTACCCCCGTTCATCGAAGTCGAGGACCACGTCGGGCCGCACTTCCTCGGATTCCACAACCCGCGACTCGTCGAGACGGAAGTACAGAACATCGCTTTCTTTGTCGAACTTCAGCCTCATCTGTGCCTCCCCAACCGCCGGTCAAAGAACAGGGTCACCACCTGGTTCGGCCGAACGCGCGTGTTGACCACAACGCGCAGGAATCGGCCTCCCTGCTCTGGGATCGCCCTGATATAGTGAGTGGTTCCTTGTCTGATCTCCTCACACTTATCAGGGTTCCGAACCGTCCGCCACAACCACTCCTCAGGTATCTCCCGCTCATGGAGCATGTCTTGTGCATGCCGTGAAAGCTCCACGCTCCATTATATATAGGGGAGTGCCCGGTAGTGTGTGGCCGGCAGGTCAGAGGTGCACGTCGGCCGTGAGGGCGCGAGGTAGGCATTGTCAGAGGAGGCCCAGCTTCGCCTGGACCTCGGCCAGCGTGGCCTGGGCCAGAGGGCGCGCCCGGCGCGTGCCCTGGCGGAGGGTTTCCCCGAGCCCCTGCTCGTATCCCTTCCACCGCGTTCGAACCTCCCGGAACGGGGCGAGCCGTTCCACGACGGCTGTTGCCAACTCGCGCTTGCAGGGAACGCACCCGATCCCTCCCCGCCGGCAGCGGTCCGCGACGGCATCGGCGACGTCGGGGCGGAACGTGCGGTGGTAGACGAACGCCTGGCACACCTCGGGGTGGCCGGGGTCGGTCGGACGGGCACGGGCCGGGTCGGTGACCATGGACAGAACCTTCGCCGTGACCTCCGCTGGATCGGCGCCGAGGGGGATCGTGTTCCCATAGCTCGTGTGCATCGTGCGTCCGTCGGTGCCGGGGAGGCGCGGGACCTCGCTCAGGATCGGCTCCGGCTCGGGGAACGTCGAGCCGTAGAGGCGGTTGAACGAGCGGGCGATCTCGCGGGCCATCTCCAGGTGGGGTAGCTGATCTTGTCCTACCGGGACGGCGCGGGCCTTGTACACGAGGATGTCCGCGGCCTGAAGCACCGGGTAGGCGAGCAGCCCCACGCTCGGGGAGAGCCCGAGCTCCCGCACCTGTTCCTTGTACGTGGGGTTCCGCGCCGCGCGGGCCACGGCGACGAGCATCGACAGGAGCACAGCCAGCTCGGAATGCTCGGGCACGGCCGACTGGAGGACGAACGCGCTCTTCTCCGGATCGAGGCCCGCCCCCAGCCAGTCGAGGAGCACGGCGCGGATGTTCGGGCCGATCCGCTGGGGATGGGCGTAGTCGGTGGTCAGGACGTGGAGGTCGGCGATGAGGAACAGGCACTCGTGGCTGTCCTGAAGCTTCCGCCACGTGTCGAGGGTTCCGACGAGATGTCCGAGGTGCCGCGGCCCGGTGGGCCGGTGTCCGGTCAGAATGCGCGGTTTCTCCACCCCATGTGAACCTCCTCGACTGGAAGGCTGCCAGACGAGCCCTTCCAGAGGCTGCGATCTTACCCCAAGAGGCGACGAGAAGGGCCGTGATCGGTGACGGGTGATGGGTGACGGGAGGGGAACTGCTCACTCATGGTCAACGGATCACCGATCACGGCACGTGCCGCGGGGATCCGATCGTCTCCGCGTAGCCGAAGGCTCAGCGGGCTGCGGCCTACGCTCCGGTCGTGCGGAGGGCTATCATGCGGGCAATGGAACGGAAACTGACCTCGCCCACGGTCCTGCGGGACCTCCTGGCTCGGCACGGGATCCGCCTGCGCTCCGAACTCGGTCAGCACTTCCTGGTAGACGAGAACACCCTGGCGAGGATTGTGGATCTCGTCGAGGCCCAGGGGGACGAGACCGCGGTCGAGGTGGGCGCGGGCGCGGGGACCCTCACCTGTGCGCTCGCCCCTCGCGTGCGGGAGCTCGTGGCGGTGGAGGTGGATCGGCGACTGATCCCCGTGTTGGAGGAGACGACCGCCTCTCACTCCAATGTGCGGATCCTCCGCGGCGACTTCCGGGAGCTTTCGCTCGGATCGTTCGGGGAGCGGATCCTCCTCGTGGGGAACCTCCCGTACGGGATCACGAGCGACGTGCTCGTCAAGGTCATCCGGGAGCGGGAGGCGGTGGAGCGGGCGGTGTTCATGGTCCAGGCGGAGGTGG
>JAGUVP010000067.1 GCA_020062805.1 Candidatus Bipolaricaulis sp. | reverse complement strand
TAGCCGTTCACCGCGCGGAAGCTCCTTGCTTTGGTCCTCACCGCGGGAGGGGTATTCCTCGTAGCGGGCGGCCACGAACTTGGAGCCCTTCAGGGCAACCTCATCGGCCTGGGCTACGCTTTCGGGAACGCCCTCTGCCTCGCCGCCTACAACATGATGGGGAAGCGGCTCTTGGTTCGGGTCGATCCGTGGACGGTGATGTTCTACGGGTTCCTGTTCGGCGGGATGTTCTTGACAGGGCTGTGGGGAGGCCAAGGCGCGGTCCTCCCCGTCCTCCCCATTCAAGGATGGCTCCTCATCGTGGCCCTCGCCGTGTTCCCCTCGATCCTCGCCTACGGGCTGTACCTCATGGCTCTCCGGAGGCTGGAGGCGAGCCGAGCCGCGATCGTGGCGACCCTGGAGCCCATCCTGGCCGCGGCCTGGGCGTGGCTCGCCCTGGGCGAGGGGATGGCCCCTGGCCAAGTCATGGGGGGGATGCTCGTGATCGCGGGGGTGCTCGCGCTACGGGCTTGACCTGACTGCGGCAAGCAAGAAGATCGACCAGATCTCTGTCATGCTGCAGGTGCGGGCTGTGCTCTAGTTGATAACTACGGCCTCGGACATAGAATCAACCGGAGGTGATCGAGATGACGAGCCGGAACATCGGCAGGATCGTAGGTGGGGGACTGATCATAGCCGGTCTACTGGTGGTCCTGCTGGGATGCGCCCGACTCCAAGAAGCTCTGTTTGGTCCTGTGCCCAAGGGCCCCATCGTGAGCCTCGAGGCGGTTCCGATCTCCGTGCCGGCGGGAGAGCCCGTCACGTTCTACGTCTCCGCGCGGCCAAGGGAAGGCCGGAAGATCGAGTTGTTCTCTCTGAGCTTCGGTGACGGAACAAGGTTCATGTCAGAACCAATGGCCGTCGTGTCCATCGATCGCCAGGAGATCGTGCACGTCTACACGCTTCCCGACGGGGTGGACGTGATGACCTTCGAGGCCCAACTCCATGTCTACGATGACGCCCGCAACGGGAGCCACGACTTGGTGCGGATCACGGTGGGGAGAGGGCACCCGTAGCTGAGGCCCTACGTGTCCACCGCTGGTGTCGGGCGAGCCCGCCCGGACCGCTTACCGCCTGCCGGAGGCTGGCTGAGAGAGGGCGCTGCAGCCGTTAGCGTGGCACGCCTTTACGCGGTACCAGTACCAGGTGCCCGGCGTCGCTGTCGTGTCGTCGAAAGATGCGGACACGACGTTGTCCCCGCCTGGCACAATCGTGAACCCTTGGTCAGGGTTTCGCTCCCGATACACCTGGTAATAGGTGGCCCCAGGCACCGGGTCCCAGCTGACGACAATCTTGTCCCCGTACGTGGTACTCGCCCGAACGTTGGTGGGAGCGGGGGGGTACCCGGCGTAGCCCGACACGGCGACTGAGTGCGGCCCACATCCCACCGAGTTGCACGCCTCGACCTTGTACCAGTACAGGCGGCCCTGATTCTCCGTTCCCACCTGGTCGGTGTACACGAGAGACGACTCGCTGCCGAGGAGCTGGTAGTCACCGTCGCGGGTCGGAGCGCGGAACACGCGGTAGCTGGTCGCTCGCTCCACAGGGAGCCACGTGATCCGGACCTGGTCCTCGAACTGGCCCGTCGACGCCGTGACGCCAGTGGGGGCCAGGTCGGGCGGCTGGGTCGGGCCGATCGGATTGAGGAGATCGCACCCGGCAAGCACGATGCCCGCGGTCAGAAGCGCGAGCAGACTCACCACGTTCCAGACGAGCTTCCGCGTCTTCCCTCTCATCGGCGCTCCCCTCCTCTTGTCCGAGGTCATCTTAGGCTGCGCTGGGGGCGGCGGCAAACGGCGGGTGCCGGAGGTCGAGCGCCTGTACCTCGGCGAGGATCACATCTCGCGCCACTCGGAGGTTCCGCGCGATCTCCCCTTCCAGGGCGAGGAGTTGGGGGAGCTCCTGCGCGATCCGGTCGCCATCGGCGACGTACCGGCACGAGAGGGCGGCTACCCGTTCCACGAGCCCGACCACCGCGTCCTCCTCCACGATCTTGTCCGCGTAATGGACGAGTTTCCCTTCCCACGTGCGGGGCTCGGCGCCTAGGACGTGCACCTCGGCAATCTCAGCCAGATCGGGCCAACCCAGAGAGCGGAGGATCTGTCCCGCCTTCTTCCCGTGCTCGGTGCGGTCCTGCGCCGAAAGCTTGTCTAGGTCATGCAAGATTCCGCCCCGGTGGGAGAGGAGAGGGTCCACCGCGATCCCCTGCCCTTGCAGGCGCAAGGCGAGCCGGTGGGCGACCGCCGCCACGGCGAGGGAGTGGCGAACGATGTTCTCGGGGACGTCGTGGTCCCGCAGGATGCGAAGCGACTCCCCGACGTCCGGGAGGAACGGCCCAGCCAGGATGACTGGAACGTCCGCCAGCGCCCGGACCGCCGCGTCGTGGACCGGATGGACGAGCGGGCACGGTGCCCCGTCGAGGTTGAACCAAATCGCTCGCAGGCCAGCAGCCTTGGCTCCCACGATGTCCGCGCCGTACCCGTCCCCGACCATCGCTGCCTCCGTTGGGGAACATCCAACGCGCTCCAGCACAGAGTGGAAGAACGCGGGGTCGGGCTTGCTCGTTCCCAGATCGCGCGCCGTGGCGACCACGGACACATACGGTTCGAGACCCACCCGGGCGAGGGCCGTCCGCACGAGGCGTTCATCGGACAGAGCCGCGTTCGTTGCCACAGCGATCATGTACTCCCCGTGGAGCGAACGCAGAACACCTGCCGCGCCCGGGATCGCCTCGACCCGCGGCCAGTCCGCCATCGGGCCGTCGAATCCGGGCATCTCCCGCATCAGCGTCCCGCCCCAGTCGAACAGGATCGCCCGAATGGGAACGCGTTGGCTGTTCATCTCTCCGTGATCATATCCGGCGTGCGATTTCCCAGTAGAGAGACTCGTTAGTGCGGTCGGTGAGTCGGAACCCGGTCTTATCGAGGACGCGGGTCGAGGCCGGATTGTCCGGCGCGCACTCGGCGACGACCCTCTTCACCTCCGGATGGGTGAACGCCCAGTCGACAAGAGATCTCACCGCCTCGGTGGCGTAGCCCCGGCGTCGGTAGGCAGGGGCGGTTCCGTACCCGATCTCCAACGTACCCGCCCGATCCGGTCGGCCCTTGAACCCCGCGTCTCCGACGATCACGTTCGTCTCGCGGTTGACGGAGATCCAAATGCCCCAGCCGAGGGCCTCTGGGTCGTGGAGGAGCTCTTGAACGTACAGAGGGAGGATTCCCTCGATCTCGGGCGAGGGCCAGCCGGATGGCAAGCCGGCCCCCAGGATCTGTGCAGCCTCCTGGCGGTCGCTGAGCAGCGCCTGGGCGACGTCGAGAGGGCACGCCACGAGCGTCAGGCGGGAGGTGGTGAGGAGCACCTGGCCATCGTACCCAAGAAGAGAGCGCCCGACGGGGATCCCGCCGGGCGTTCCTGGGTTGAGCTATGCGGGCTACTTCTCTTCGGGCGCCGCTTCGAGCGACCTCAGAAGGAGGAGGTCAAGGCGGTTTACGTCCGCCTTCAGCTTCCCCACGATCCGCGCCAGCTGATTCGGGTCCGTCGTCCCGGGGCGCCGCTCCCCGGCCCGCTCCTGGATGAGCTCGAGAAGCCCCTGAGCAAACTCGCGGAACTGCTGGGCCATTCGCGGGTCCATCCGTGAGGTGAACCGATCCACAAACTGTTTCACCGTGTCGCGGAACTCGGCCATCTCCCGTGCGCCCTGCTCCAGATCGAACAGGAGCCGGTGAAGGTGGAGGTCCAGCTTCAGGATCTCCACGTGTACGTCCTTGGGTTCGATGTCCTCGCGGTCCCGGATTGTGTCCCGCAACCCCTTGAGGATGCCCTCGATCGGCTCCAGGCGCGGGGAGATCAACGGGAGCGCCTTGTGGAGGGCGGCGATCCCTTCCGCGATGTCCTGGACCGTGAGAGCGAGAACCCTGGCGAATGGGACTGGCTCCACTGGCGGCCTTGCGGCCGGTGCCGGCGGCGCTGCGACGGCACCCACTGTGGCGAGGAGCAGACCTCCGATTACGCCGATGAGGAACAACCGTGTTCGAACCATGTGTACCTCCTTCGTTGATGTGGGGCCCGATGCGGGGCATCGGGAACCACGCGCAGGATAGGTAAGGCGTGGTCACGGAACCACCGCGGCGTGGTCAACAGCCGGTCAAGCACGGGCCGCTGCGTGTAACCTTCCCCCATGCGGGCGATGCCGTGGAGATGGCGGGTTGGGGTCGCGGTGGGGGTGGTGGCCCTGACCGCCGTTGCAGTGGCGGTGTTCGCTTCCGTTCACCGGCGGGCGATCGAGGCATCGTTCCGCTCGCAGGGGGTTGCGTTTGCGGTGGCGTTCGCCGATGCCGCTGAGGTGTGGCTTGCCGCTGGCGACGCGGAGGCGATCGAACGGGCAGCGCGGCTGATGTTCCTGGGGAGCGTGCTTTACGTGCAGGTCGTCTCTCATGGGGTCGTCCACGTGGACGCGCGGCGGGAGCCCCTGGTCCCAGAAGAGCTTCCGCGTTTGGACGGTTCACCCCGCATCCTCCAGGTCGAGTACAGGGGGATCTCCGCGGGGATCGCGGCCCTCGACGTGGCCGTCCCCCTCCTCGAGGGGGGCTCGGGCCACGTACGGGTCGGGCTGGATACAGGGGAGATCGTCGCGGGGGTTCGTGCGGGGATGCTCGTGGCGGCGGGGATTGGGATCGGGTTCGACCTCGTCGTGTTCGGGGTCTTGTTCGGGGTGGGGAGGAGAAGACCCGAGCGCGGCGCGCTTGAGGGGGAGGTGGGGCCGGACGCTGTGCGCATCGGCGACCTCGTGATCGAGGAACTGCAGAAACAGGTCACGCTGGCGGGGAGGCCTGTAGTCCTTCCACCCAAGCCGTACGCGCTCCTCTCGCTCCTCGCGAGCCAGCCCGGGCGGGTGTTCTCCGATCGAGAGATCCTCGCTGCGGTGTGGCCGGACTCCCGCTACGCCAACGCCAAGGACGTGAAGCAGCACGTCTACCTCCTCCGAAAGAGGCTGCGCGATGCGAAGTCAGGGGGAGAGGAGATGATCGTCAACGTCCCGGGGTTCGGGTATCGGCTCGAACCGCGGGGGAACGGGGATTGACCGGCTGTTGGTGGCCCGTTGACCGGAGGGCGGCCTACAGTGAAGGCGATGCAGGAGGGAACGATGAACACGCGGCGAGCGGTGGTGGGAGTGATCGTGGCTGCTCTGATCGGAGCGGTGGGAGGTGGAGCCCAACCCGATCCCTCCCTTTCGTCAGTGCCGTCGGACGTGGTACGGATCGTGGTCACGCTGCGGGCGATGAGCGAGCGGATTCGGCTCTCCCTCCACCTGGCCACGATGGGGGTCCTCTCCCCGACCCAGTTGGATCAGCGCCTGTATGCCGGTCAGATCCTCAACTACCTGGTGGGACCGGGCGGGGATGGGTTCGATCCCCGGCTCGGGCCCGAGGAGAGGTTCACAGGTCTCCTGCCTGAGGCGCGATCCCTCACCGAGTTCCTCGCCAAGGCCGACGTCCCGCCCGAGCTTCGTGAGCGACTCTCCTTTGTGGTGAAGAAGGTGCTGTTGTTGCTCACCATGGCGCGGGACGACGCGGTCCAGGCCCTGCGCGCCCGGCGACTGGACATCGGCGCGGACCACATACTGCGGGCGTTCGCCTTCCTCAACGCCGCGCTGGGGCGGGATACCGACCCCGTCTACCTGGGCGGGGTGCTCGCCATCCTGCGGATCCTCCCGCCCGTGCCCTCCGAGCCTGCCGACCGTGAACCGTGATCCGCTTTCCGTGACGCGTCACCGGTTACACGTCACGGCGCTTTTCGCGCGCGCAGGGTGAACAGGAGCGGCACCTTGTCTGCGTACTGAGAGAGGCTGTACCAGCGTCCGTCTTCAGATGTCATGCTCGGGAGGAACTGGAAGAACAACCGGTCGTACTCGTTCAGGAAATCGATCCGCAATCCTGCTCCGAGGATCGCGTTCACGACGTCGGACAGGCTCCAAATCCACTCGTGGGAAGGATGTCCCAGGCGGTGAGAGGGATCGGCGTAGTCGGGCCCGCCCGGCTCCCATCGCACCGGCTCCGAGCTGTGGAAGTACGGGTGGCGGAACGCGAGCTCTCCTGGGGAGTGCTCTTCGAGTGCGTTGAGGATGGGATGGGACTCCATCAGGTAGAAGAGCCCGCCGGGCGCGAGGTACCGAGCGACGACCCGCGCCCACGCCTCGATGTCGCGCAGCCAGCACAGGACGCCTCGCGACGTGTACAGGATGTCGAACTCCTCCGGCAAGACCTCGGGGAGATCGTAGACGTTGGCCTGGATGAACCGCGCGTCGAGCCTAAGCTCATCCCGTAGGTCCTCGGCGCACGTGATCGCCTCGCCGGAGAAGTCCACCCCAGTCACGATCGCCCCGCGACGGGCCCAGGCCAACGTGTCTGTGCCGATGTGGCACTGGAGGTGAAGGAGGCGCTTGCCAGCCACGTCGCCCACCTCGCGGAGCTCGATCTCGTCGAGGATCTCCGCTCCATCGCGGAGGAGCTGCACCTCCTTGTAGGCGCGGATGTGGACGCGGGCCATCTCGTCCCACAGAAGGCGGTTCGATTCCTCTGCCTGGAGATGCTCTTTTCGGTCGGCCATTGAGTGCGTTCCCTCTCCCTCTGGAGTGAAGTATGCCCGACGGGCGATCAGCAGTCGGCCTCCCGTCCTCTGAGGGTCCTCCCCAACAGGCTGTTGGCGTCTAGAAAAACGCGGCGAGGAGGGACCGAACGACGTCTGAAGAAGGGAGAGGGCGAAGGCCCACCGGGTCGCCGGACAGCACGGGGTGACCATCTGCGAACGTGGGCCGGTCTGTGGTGTACAGGATCCCGACCAGGATCTGTTCGCCACTTCGTGTGGCGACCGCGAAGGCTTGGCCCTGATCACCGGGGTCGTGTCCGGTCTCGTCGAGGTGGACGAGGCGCTCCTTGTACCAGGCGAACGTCTGGACCCGGTTCCAGCTTGGACAAGGGTGCAGAACGTTCACCAGCGAGAACCCTCTGTGCTGAATCGCTTGGGCGATGAGGTTCGCCGTGCGGTCGGGTTCGCCGGAAAAGGTCTGGGCCACGAACGGGGCGTCCAGGGCTACGGCGAGGGCGAGCGGGTTCAGGGCGGCCGAGGGCGATCCCGCGGGTTGGGCCCGCGTCCGATACCCACGGGGC
>JAGUVP010000090.1 GCA_020062805.1 Candidatus Bipolaricaulis sp. | reverse complement strand
GCTTCGTCCCAAGGAGGAGCGCCCGTACCGCATCGAACCCGTAAGTCGTGGGCAGGACGAGCGAGATCACCATCAGCGCCCGCGGGAGCACGGTCACCGGGAACCCACGTCCGGACAGCTCGCCGACGAGGAAGCTGGAGACATCCACGAGCGTGTTCGCGTCGCGCATGAGCAGGACCAACCCGGCGAAGGCGAACCCGAACCCGTAGAGCCCCGCGAGCATCGGCAGCGTGATCAGCATCGCCTTGCCCACCGGGCCGCCGGCGCTGAACCCGAAGAGGAGCCAGCTTGCGAGCAGCACACCCGTGCAGTTGAGCGTGGTGACGACCAAGCTCGTCAGCGTCCGCCCTACGAGAAACGCCAGCCGCGGCACCGGCGTCATCCAGTTCGACTCGAGAACGCCAGAGTCCATTTCCATCTTCAGCGAGTAGCCGATCCCCCAAAACACGGCGCTGATGTACGCCCCGAGGAGACTCCCGAGGAGGATGAACGAGAAGAAGTCCCCCGTACCCGTGTAGGCGGCGAACCCCGTGGCCGTACCGTCCACGCTGAACCCCCGGCCGAGGAAGAACGCTGGCGTGAGCCACATGATCGGCTCCACGATGCGAAACACCGCGTTGATCGGGTAGCGAAAGAACATGATCAAGTCCTTCCTCGCAATGGCCAGCAGCGTGCCGATCATGCCCACCCCCTCAGTGGTGCCCGAGCGCGCCGGTGCGCAGGACACGACGCTCCGTCCAGCGGAACGCCACGAACCCCGCGACCAGCGTCACCACGGCGAACGCAGCCAGGGCAGCGATGTGGCCCATTACATCTGCAAGGCCCGCACCGGCCAAGGCCACGGCACGGATGCCGTCAATGGAGTAGGTCAGCGGGAGCCCGCGGGAGACGATCCGCATCCACCCCGGGAGCACAGCCAATGGGTACGTCATCCCGCAGAACACCATGAACAATCCCCGCACGAGGAATACCATCGCGTTCGCCTCCTTGACCCACATCACCAGGCTGGCGAAGGCGATCCCGAGCCCGTACACGGCGGCGGCGGACAGGATGAACAGAAGGGCAGTCAGACCGAGGTCCCCCACGATGCGGAACCCCCAGATGTAGCGGAACGCGATCAGGGAGACGGTGAGGTTGACCATCGAGATCAGAAGCTGGCTGCAGGTGGCCCCGAGCAAGACACCGAGCCGGCTCACCGGACAGAGCCACGTCGCCTCAAGCGTCCCCCTTATCTGCTCAGAGCGCATGAAGCTTCCCAGCGTCCACAGGGTCATGTTCAGCCACATCCACATCACGAGCCCGACGATGATGTACCCCGTGTAGTCGGTCGTGCCAGAGAGCGCGGCGAACGCGTGCAGCGCCTGTCCCTCCGGCCCAGCAAGCGCCCGCGCCGAGAACACGGACATGATCGGGAACAGAAGCGGCCAGATGAACACGGCGATGACCCACGACGGGTAGCGCCGAAACTGGATGAGCTCCTTCACCGCCACCGCGAGCATGATCCCGAGCCCATCTCGAACTCGCTTCAGAATGCCCATCTCGGCCTCAGTCCCGCAGCGATTTGCCGGTCAGCCTGATGAACACGTCCTCCAGCGTCGGCTGGACGACCTGCAAGTGCACCACCTCATGCCCCGCCGCGCGCACCGACTCGATGATCGGCCCAATGCTCCGCCGGCTGTTCGAGGTAATCACCTGCAGCTCGCACGTTCCCGCACCATTGGCGCTCGGCCGAACAGCAACCGACTCGACCAACGCGAGCGCCCGCAGCGCGTCTCCCAGTCCGTTCGGCTCCCCCTGGATCTCGAGGCGTACGACCTCCTTGGCTCCCAATCCCTCCTTGAGGGCGGCCGGGGAGTCGAGGGCGATGATCCTCCCCTGATCGATGATCGCGATCCGGTCGCACAGCTCATCGGCCTCGGCCATGTAGTGGGTAGTGAGGAGCACCGTCTTCCCTTCCGCCTTCAGATCGAAGATCGTCTGGCGGAGGTTGCGAGCCGCTTGCGGATCGAGCCCCACCGTGGGCTCGTCGAGGAGGAGGATCGGCGGGGACGGCAGCAGTGCCCGAGCGAGCGCCAACCGCTGTTTCATCCCGCTCGAGTACTTCTCGACCAGCTCGTCGGCGCGCCCCGCGAGTTCCAGGCGTTCCAGAAGTTCCGCGATCCGCTCCCGTGCCTTCCGGCGCGGGATACGGTACAGAGCGGCATAGTACCGCAGGTTCTCCCGTCCAGTGAGCTTCCAGTAGACGCTCCGCTCACCAGTGAGCACCGTGCCGAGCGAACAACGGACCTTCGCGGCCTCGCGCACCACGTCGTGCCCCGCCACACGCGCTGTGCCCGAGGTAGGGGAAAGGAGGGTGCACAGCATCTTGATCGTTGTCGTCTTCCCCGCGCCGTTGGGGCCGAGGAGGCCGAAGATCTCCCCTCGCTTCACGCGGAAGTCGATCCCGTCCACCGCGATCAGCGTCTTCTCCTCACCTTGGGCGCGACGGAGCAGCCCGCGACGAGCGCGGCGCTCGAACACCTTACGCAGGCCTACAACCTCTACGGCGTCCTGTCTCTCGTTCACAGTCCCCCCTGAAGACGACAGCTTCGCCTGGGCAGTATAACATAACACTGTTACTCAAACCACATGCCGCCATCCATAGGTCACCCCTACTGAACGCTGGGTTCAACGGGTCGCCCTCGCCCCGGTCCAGCGATTGGCGAGAGGAAACCCCGGAAGGCGATATCCAACCTTGCCTGAAGCCCTCAGGTGTATACTCCTCTGTTTCGAAGGAGGCTCCATGGGTAGGCCCGTATGGATGGCGATGGCGGGGGTGGTCCTGTGCTGCTCTCTCGCGGCGGGGGCTCCGACAAACCTGGACAACGTGTATTGCTGGCAGGAACTCGGGTACTGCGTCCGCTATCCCGTGGATTGGATGCCCACTCGACCGAACGACTACACGCTGATGCTCTCGGGCAAGCCAGGGTCTCAGGCGTACTATGCCACCGTCACCATCGCCAGCTTCGCCTCCACCACGATGGGCGGCCGCTACGAGACCACCCAAGCCCTCCTCAACGCGTACAAGTGCGATCTCGTCTCGGGAAGCCCCGTGGTGTGCGTTGATAGCAGCGATTCCCCGAATGGAACGGGCTACATCGCCGAGTTCAGCCGCGACGGGGAGACGTTCCGCCAATGGCGGGTCGTGGTCGCGCGGGCCGACGGCAAGGTGTTCCACTCGTGGGCGTTCACCTCTCCTGTTGACCTGTACCCGACCTACCGGCCCATCGCCGAGGCGATGTACGGATCGTGGACCCTCGATGGAACCGCGAGTTCCACCGGACCCGGAAGCGCCGAGACGGGGGCGGGCATCTCGGTCCTGTTCGAGGTTCGAGACCGGATCGGCCGCCTGTCCACGTGCAACAGCGACTCCGATCTGAGCCTGGGCCGCTGTCATGTCCTCTCCTACAGCCTGAACATCACGTCACCGGGCTACGTCGCCCTGTCCCTGGTGCTGGAGCGGGGGCAATGGTTGCTGGCCACCCTGTACGATCCGAGTGGAAAGCGGGTGGCGTTCCGCCCCGGCAACGTCAACGACGTGTACACCGGTGCCCACGCCGTTTCTCCCGGCACGTACACGATCATGGTCGTGCCCCAGCTGTTCACGGCCGAGTCGGAGTTCGAGCTGACGGCGTACTTCAGCGCGCGGGAGTTCTCGGTAGACGAACTCGCCGCCCTGTACGGACCTCGCAGTCGCTACATCCAGCGCTGATGCCAGCGATGACATGGTCCTGAACTACCAGGCGCCCCAGGAAAGCCACCGTGCCCTCATCGCAGCGATGTTGAGGCAGAGCTACGCGGAATTGTTGACAACGGAACCCGCGTGCTGGCTGCCCGAGGTAGCGAAGTGGGAGCAGTTCGACCGAGAGGTGTTCGATCACCCCGACACCGTCGGGACATGCGTCTTCCTCAGTTCGGTCGGAGCTCGCGTCGTGGGGTTCGGATCGTACGATCCCCGCGGGGCACCGGAGTTCGGCCGCGTGGGGCACAACTGCATCATCCCCGAATACCGCGGCCGTGGGCTCGGGAAGCTCCAGATCCGGGAGATCCTCCGACGCCTCGCCGCACGGGGCATCCATACGGCCCGTGTGTCCACGCTCAGCGGCGCTTGGCACATCCCCGCGCAACGGATGTACGTGGCGTGCGGGTTCCGTGAAATAGGAAGGAGACCGTGGGACTACGATCCCCACCAAGGGGTGATCGAGTACGAACGGGCACTCGACCCAACCGATGCCAGGTGAGATTGTGGGGAGTTGCAGCTCCCAAACCTGTCCAATGATCGCGAGAGATCCAGCAAGGAGGGAATCATGAACATCGGGTTGATCATCCACTCCCAGACGGGACACACGCTCTCCGTCGCGGAGAAGCTGCAGAAGAAGCTGGCCGCCGCCGGCCACACCGTGACCCTGGAGCGCCTGGAGACCGAGGGCGAGGTCCGCCCGGGGGTGAAGGACGTGAGATTCAAGTCGTTACCCAGCGTTGGGAACTACGACGCCGTCGTATTCGGGTCGCCGGTGCACGGGTTCGCCCTGTCGCTCGCGATGCAGGCCTATCTCCGCCAGGTGCCATCGCTTGCGGGAAAGCGCGTAGCGTGCTTCGTGACCCAGTCCTTACCGTTCGCCTGGATGGGAGGGAACCGCGCGCTGCGCCAGCTGAAGGCGGCCTGCCAGGCCAAGGGGGCTACGGTCTGCGGAGTCGGGGGCGTCAACTGGTCCCGCCGGAGCCGGGAAGGGCAGATCGCCGAAGTGGTGAACAGGCTCAGCCGCTGCGTCCCCTCGTAGACGACGCAGGCCACCTGCTAGGGCCGAACGCACGGCTCCCCTTGACGGCGGAGGAGCTTTCCCGTAGTGTTCCTTCTGATCAATCAGATTTTTCTGATTCATCAGGGGGAGCGATGCCGAGAGCCAAGCGCAGAGGATCGTGTGGCTGCTGCACGGTCGAAGCACTGATCAGCGTGGACGAGCGAGGGCAGATGGTCCTTCCGAAGGAGGTCCGGGAGAGGCTCGGGCTCCGCGGCGGCGACAAGCTCGCCCTTGCCACGATCGAGAGGGACGGAGCCGTGTGTTGCCTCGTCCTGACGAAGGCCGCGGCCCTCGCCGCCGCCGTGCGATCCGCCTTGGGGCCGGTGGCCGACGGGCTCCTCGCAGACGCTTCCCCGTAGAAAGATGGAGGAACCATGCCGGACGATCAAGTGAGAAGAGCCGTACGTGAGGGATATGCCCGACGTGCGCAGAGCGGAACCTCGTGCTGTACTCGACCAGGCTGCTGCGGCACCCCGGCGGCAACGAGCGAAGCGATCGGGTACACCGAGGAAGAGCTGCGCTCCCTCCCCGCGGGCGCCGACCTCGGGCTCGGCTGCGGGAACCCGACCTCCCTCGCCGCCCTGAAGAAGGGAGATGTGGTGCTCGACCTCGGGTCGGGGGCCGGCATCGACTGTTTCCTGGCGGCGCGGATCGTGGGCGAGGAGGGGCGCGTCATCGGCGTGGACATGACCCCCGAGATGCTCGATCGCGCACGAGAAAACGCCCGCACCCAGGGCGTGACGAACGTCGAGTTCCGGCTGGGCGAGATCGAGAACCTTCCCGTCGGCGACGCCACGGTGGACGTCGTGATTTCGAATTGCGTCATCAACCTCTCCCCTGACAAACCCCGCGTGTTCCGCGAGGCTCACCGCGTCTTGCGGCCCGGGGGACGGATGGTCGTCTCCGACCTCGTCCTCCTGAGAGAGCTGCCGGCTGCAGTTCGAGCATCGCTCGAGGCCTACGTGGCGTGCGTGGCCGGAGCCGCAAAGGTGGACGACTACTTGGAGATGATCCGCACCGCGGGGTTCGAGGGCATCCGCGTCCTGAAGGAGACGCCAGCCGACCCCTCCCTCCCCTGCGCGACCGATTGTGGTGGAGACGGTGGCCCATCCATCATGAGCCTCACCCTGGAGGCCACGAAGCCCCGTGCCTCCTAGGGAAGCGCCTCGATCCACGCCTCGAACCGCCGGCGATGCTCTTCCCTCAACGCCTGGCGGATGAGATCGATGTCGTATCCGTCCCGGCGCAGCACGGCGACGATCTCCGCCGCCCGTTCCTCCAGCCCGCGGCGCATGCAGGTCCCGAGCTGGATCTCCAGAGGGACAACGGGCAGAACGTGGTCCCCAGACCGTACGTGCCGGATATGCGGCCAGATTTCAGGTCCGGCCTCCCAGATCCCTGCCCCGTTCTTTGAGGTCGGGAACCCTTCCGGAGCGGCGATGTGGGCGATCTCAACCTTGGTCCCCTCCACAACCCATCGTGCGAAGTGCCAGAAGAGCCCGTACTCGTCGGGCCCTACGCTCATGGGTCGGTCCTTGGAGGAGTGCCAGTCGGCGTGATCGGAAGAGTGTTCGCAACGCTCGGGGGTGTACGGCTCCATCAGCCCGACGAAGCGGTGCACGGCTCCTGGATGCGCGGCAAGGAGGTCGATGTCTCGCGGTGTCACCGCGCACCCCTGAAGGGCCGTGGCAGCTGACCCGATGATCGCCCACTGGGCCTCAGGACCCGCTACAGACAGCCCGATTCGCGGGATCAGTCTCCCCAGAACCTCTCTCCATGCCTCCACAACCCCACCTCCTCCCGTATCCACAGTACCAGCCAGGCCCCTCCCGCCCGTGTGCTGTGCAGCGTGGAGCGCCAGCCTACCCACGGCAGGTCCCCTGTGCCACAGGCACCACCCGTTCCCCTCTGAGCGGCTCTGTACCATCTCCCTACTCCCCAAACCTTCCCTCAAGCGCATGGCTAACGTAAACTAGGGGGACCCATCATATACGACGGAGGTGGTGAACGTGCGTACAAGATTGGTCTGCGTGCTGCTTTCCGTGTTCGCGCTGTTGAGCGCGGCTGCCGTAGTCAGCGGCGCCGAGGTGCCGATGGCCCGCGTCGCTCAACTGATGAGCGTGGTCGCCGAAGTCCCCGGTGCCGCTCGCGAGTACATCGGGACCACCCTGCGATCGCTGATGGACGAGATCCTGACCTACCTCCGAGGCCACGGCCTCCCCGAGGAAGCCCTCACCGCGCTGGAGGATGGTTTTGCCCAGGCCCTGGACGCGTTTATGGCCGGGGACATGTCCCAAGACGAGTTTGGAGACGAGATCGCCGCCCTGGCGCGCGTGCTGGAGGAAATGGCCGGGGAAGAGGACATCGAGGGACTGCCGGTGGCTCTACTGGAACGGATCGGGCTCAACCCCGTTGCGATCGAGGCCCTGCAGGGTGAAAAAGACCTCACCGGACTCGAAATCGCCGCCCTGGCCCAGACGATCATCGGCGGCTTCGCACCAGCGGCCCTGCCGGCCGGCCCCCCCGAGTGGGTGCCCGCGTGGGGT
>JAGUVP010000262.1 GCA_020062805.1 Candidatus Bipolaricaulis sp. | reverse complement strand
TCCATCGCCGCAGCGAGGCCCCGCGCGTACCCCTCAGCGAGGCGCGTGTAGTACCACTTCCCCACTCCCTCGTCCACGAACTCCGCCTCCCGTACGATGCGGTATGCCCCAGGATGCTCCCGCACCCAGCGCAAGAAGGAACGGAGTCCCTCCACCTCGGCGGCTCTGCGATCCGCGCACTGGGCAACAGCCAGCGTCTGCCGCCAGCGGAAGTCCCGGCTGATCTCCCGCACCAACTCCGTGAAGATCGCCACCTTACTCGGAAAGTAGAGGTAGAACGTCCCCTGCCCCACCCCCGCCAGGTAGGTAATGGTCGAGACGGTCGTTCCGTGGAACCCAGCCTCGCCGAATGCACGCTCGGCCGCGACCAGAAGCGCTCTGCGTGTCGCTTCTCCTCCCTCGGGCTCGTCCGAGGAGGGCGCGGACTTCCCGCTCCACGAACCATCTGGCCGCGGCCGCTTCTGGGGCTCGATGCGTCTGCTGTCGGCGGCAATCCCGTGCAGAATCAGATCCACACCCACCTGACGGACATCCTGAGGGATCGCACTCCCTCCCCACACTGCGAACCGCAGGCACAGGAAGAGCACCGTCCCCAGGATCCCGTACGCCACCACTTCGGGATCGAGATCGCGAAACGCTCCCGCCGCGACGCCTGCCACGACGATACCGATCAATTCTGCACAGACTGCCCCGTAGAACCGCGTCGGAATCTCCTGTCGCACGAACTCCGCTTCGCGAAAGACCTGGAACAGGCCAGCGTTCTCAGCGAAGCAGTCCAACAGGACATTGTAAGCGCTGTGGAAACCAGCGAGGGGGCTCGATGCCGCAGCGACGGCAGCCCGCAGGCGAGCGACGAGCTGATTCTGAAGGCCCTCGACCAGGCGAACGTAGATCTCCTCCTTGTTTGCGAAGTAGAGGTAGAACGTCCCCTGCGCAACTCCCACCCGGCGGCAGATTGCGGACACGGACGCCGCCTCATAGCCCCGCTCGCGGAACACGTGCTCCGCCCCCTGCAAAATGCGCTCCAGTGTCTCCCGCCCACGATCGGTTCGCGGCAGCCGAGCATCCGATCGCGCGCTCAATGGTCCCACACTCGTCCTCCCGAACCCGAGGGACCGCATGCTAGTGGTTCATCCAGGAGAAACGCTCCGCCTTGGGTCTCCACGATTCCGAGTGTACACGGGCATGGCAAGCACGCCTTGAGCAGCATTCGACTGGATCCACACCGCGCTAGGAGGCTCTGGATAGGGTCTTCGGAGATCCGCGAACCTCACAGCACGCAGACCCCTGCGGCTTCTTGCCTGCCACTTTGGCTGCCGAGAAGCCGTAGCGTCATAGCTTATCGGCAACGGCTTGCCCCGACTGCTTCACCGATCACCTAGGAACCGTCTAGCCCGACTGCCGTCGCATGAGGCACGGAGATCCATCGGTTCACAGAACGCGGACTATGGCACCGCGGCGATCCGACGTTCTCCGCATAGCTGAAGGCTCCACACGCCACTCCCCAGGAAGCTGTTAGGGAACAACCGGCACGAGGAGAACCGCTTCTCCAGTCAGCCCCGCGTCATCGGTCACTATGAGGGTCACAAGGTAGAACCCCGGCTCGGCAAACGTCCACATCACACGATTCCCCTGTGCATCGAACGCTCCGTCGCCTGTGATATCCCAGTCGTAGGCCACGATCCTTCCCATCGATACTCGTGCATCAAACTCAACAGGCTCGCCCGTGCGAGGAGATCGCGGCAACCACTCGAAGTCTGCAACCGGGGGCTGGTAGACAACCACAACCGGCCGTGGCCGCTGCCAAGCCCCGAAGAACACCTCCCCGGTGGTGCCCGGCGGCAACGACACCGACGCCACGGCAGGCGTGGTCAACTCGTACCGCTCGGAGAGGGAATCCACATCCACCCGAACCCTGTACTCGCCACCGGTGAGATCGGTGAACGAGAACAACCCGAGCGGATTCGTGAAAACCTCCTCCACCGTTACCTCGTCGCGCTCAAGGATCACCCGCACCCTAGCGAGCCCCGCCTCCCCCTCCTCACGGGCCCCGCTCCGATCTGGATCGTCGAACACCGAACCCAAGATCTCCCCAAGTCGCTCGCACGGGATGTAGACCACCGTCCGCTCCGCGAGCACCACCTCCACCGTCAACGGGAACTCGACCCGCGCACGGAAACCCGGCGGCAAGCTCCCCAACGTGACATCGTGCTTCCCGGGGGAGAGGGGAGGGAACAGGAACCTCCCGTCCGATCCGCTCGAAACCTGTTTGCCGTCTGCGATGAAAACGGCACCGCTGATTCCCGGCTCTCCGGGGTCCAGGCGTCCGTTTCCGTCCTCATCGACAAACACCGTGCCTTCCACCCACCCTTTGGCGGGCAGGAATGGAAGAGCCAGAACGAACGCGTACTCGAACCCCGCTGTCGCGTTGAGCGAAGTCGCGTTCCCCAAGGAATCCCACTGCGCGTCCACCCGGATCGTTGCCGAGAACGAAGGGGACAGAGAGAATGGGATTTCGACCCCTATACTGCTGTCCTGTCGGCTGTGCCGCAGGTCCACGGCGATCCCAGTCGGTGCGCGCAGCGCCAGACTGACCTGGGCCGCGGAGAACACGGTCCCGCCTCCGCTGCGCGTGACTGCCTGGGTCAAGCTGAGCGTGGCCCGTATATTCCCCAGACTGAGGTGAAACCGTTGACCATATTCCTCTGTGCTCTCTTCTGTAAGGACCACAGCGTCTTCCTCCCACCGCCACCGCCCGGTCAGACGGATGACGAACGGCGCGTCCCCAACGACTGCCGCTGCTTCGAGCATTCGAGTTCCCCGGTTCAGGCTGAAGCCTGGCCCGAAACCCTGGCTGCGCCGGAGGGACAGACTCCCAAACAGCGCCACCGGCCACACCGGTGACGTCCAGTCGAGTGCGACAGCGAGGTCCGAGCGAACCACGGTGGGCACAAGGGCGACCGCGAGAACGTTATCGCGCTCCCAGCGCGTGGTGAACCTGAAACCCCATGGCGCGGCCGCCAGTTGCCCCTCCAGGCTGATCCCCGTTCGGTCGGCGCGCGCGCTGGGCAACCACGGACCTACACCGTAGGCATCAGCCTGGAAAACCAGGCCCGTTCCCCCGCGAGCCTCGATCCCTATGAGGAAGCCGGCGTCCGCATACGGCATGGAGAACGCAACCCCACTTTCTCCACGCACCGTCAGTCCCTCCAAAAGAACACCCGTGACCCATAGGGCCCCTGCGTGGACATGCTCTACCCCCCGCGTCTCCTGCATGGCCAACCCGAGGTTTCCCCACGACCCGCTCCACTCCCCGCGCAGCCCGAAACGCCCTTCATCCCCCTGCCATCCCGTGAGAAACGCCGCCTCGATCTGCTCAGAGGCCATTCCACCGGACATCCCTTGCCCTCCCAGAGCGAGAAGGAGAGACGACAGATCAAGCTCCACCTCGCCGAC
>JAGUVP010000063.1 GCA_020062805.1 Candidatus Bipolaricaulis sp. | reverse complement strand
CACAGAACCTTGGCGTTCCGAATTCAGTGACCGGGGTTCTCAAACCACACCACGGCGAGGATGGAGCGCAGGCGGTTGAACTCCTCGACGTTGGCCACAATGTCGAGGTGACCATTCCCGTCTACGTCGAGGATCACCAGGTCGTCCCACTTCTCCCCGTTGAACGTGCCCAGGCCGAGGAACCCGGACCCCCACTTGATCACGTGGGGGACCCATCCGTCTGCGATCTGCTCCAGCCACCACACGGCCGCCACGTCTCTGGGTAGCCACCCGTCGCGGTGGATCGCCGCTCCAACGATGTCAGGGAGGCCGTCTCCGTTGAGGTCGGCCACGGCAATCGGCCGGGATCGCCAGCGGAGGGCGGGGGGCTTGTCGATCGTCTCGTGATCGAAGGTGGGCTCTCCCATCTCCCCTCGGTTCCAGAACACGTGGGCGACGTTCTCAGACTGGGCCACGATGTCGGGCCTGCCGTCACCATCGAGGTCGGCCGCTGCGACCTGTTCCTTGCCGTAAAACTCCGGGCTCCGGTAGAGCTCGAACTTCGGCCACGGCTCCTCCACCGCGACCGGACCGGGATTGCGGTACAGAAGGATGGCTTTCTCCTCATCGAGGGTGTCCCAGTCTGCGCTGTTGATCACGAGATCCAGGAACCCGTCTCCATCGAGATCGGCGAGGACGAACCCGTGTCCGCTCGGAACCGCCGGGTCGATGGCGTGCATCCGCCAGTGGGCGGGATCGCGCGGATCTCCGCCGGAGGCGAGCGGGTTCCGAAACCAGCGAATGCCCGTCCAGATCAACCCTTCCAGGGCATCAGACGTCCTCGCACCGCCCGCCAACCGCGCGGCCCGGCCGCCGACGAGGATGTCCGGGAACCCGGATCCGTCGAGATCCGCAACCTTCACGTACAGGTAGTGCCCGACCCCCACGCTCTCGGGAAGGGGCCCCCCATCGGTCCAGGTGTAGTCCTGGGGCGGCGCCGCGGGGTCGGGGGACCGTTCTCTCCACAGGATCCGCACCGCAGCGGGATCCCGGTGGTGCTCGATCCCCTGAACGACGACAATGTCCACAACCCCATCGCCGTCGAAGTCTCCGAACGCCGCGTTCTCGGCGTTAACGAAGGTCCCCGCGTCCACCGCCGGCCAGGGTCGGTCGGGAGAGAGGTCCGCTCCGGGGTGGAACACGACGCGAATCCGGCCCGTCCACTCGTAGTTGACGAGGAAATCGAGGAAGCCGTCGCCGTTCACGTCGGCCACGTCCAGACCGTTGGGGATCCAGTCCCCCGGGTTGTCCACCGGGTGCATCCGCCAGGAGACCCCGAGCTCGGGCCAGTGGGCGCTGGGCCTACCCTCCCCGTAGGGCCGGTGGAGCCCCAGGAGCAGGTCGTGGCCGTACAGAAAACCGACAACCACAAGCGGAGCGAGGAGGAGCCACGACCACCACTTCATGGAACGATCCTTCCCGCGAAGTAGGTGTTCGTCAACGGGCTGAGACTCGTCCCTATCTCTGCGCTGCGTCCTGAACGCAGCTTCTCATCACGCCACCTGCCTCACGGCTCGCGATGAGCCCTGCGTGACCTGACGTTTCGCTCCTTCACCGGAAGACCTTCACGCCGCAGCGGCTCGCTGCCCTGCGGAGGCCTGTATCGCGGGTGGCCAACTGCGCTCCTAGCCGCATCGCCAGATCCAAGTAGGACGCGTCATAGGTAGATAGGCCGTGCGCTCTCGCTAGCCTAACCCCCTCGCCCAGCACACGCTCTACCGGCTCTGCCTCGACCGCGATCGGGAGCTGAGTGAGAAGCGACAGAAAGCGCACTCCATCCGCCTCGCTCATCCGACCGCGGCGCTCTGCCACCACCACGGCGTTCCCCACCTCAAGAGGCCACACAGACGGCACCACGGCTCGGCCCTGGGTTACGGAATCCAACACGGCCTCGGTGTAGGGGGTGGTCTCGTCCTCAAACGCCCACGCCACCGCTATCGAGGCATCCAGCACGAAGACAGGCTCAGGCTCCATCCCGACCTTCCTCGATGAGATCGCGGACGCGGATCGGCTTCAGCGTCTTCCCTCTCCGGAAAACGCGAAGCTGCCCTACCACCTGGTGGGGATCGGCCTGGGGGCCGACAGGGGACAGAAGGGCCACGGGTACGCCGTGCTTCGTGATCAACACCCGCTCCCCTCTCGCCACGCGCTCCAGGATCTGGGCAAGATGCGTCTTGGCCTCATATGCGCCGACTTCGGTCAAGTGCCCTCCTTTAGACCAGTCGCTGACCAGTATAGAGAGGAGCGGAGTGGCGCGCAATGGGGGGAGTTGGCTTGCCGTGATCGGGTGCGCGGGCTAACGAAGTTGAGTCCGGCGAAGGAGGTTGGCGTTGGCCACCACGGTCACCGAGCTCGTGGCCATCGCGACCTCGGCGAGAACGGGGTGCATCCAGCCGACCATCGCCAGCGGGATCATCACCACGTTGTAGAAGAACGCCCAGAACAGGTTCTGGCGGATGACGCGGAACGTGGCGCGGGAGAGGCGGATCGCCTCCACGACCGACGTCAGCTCCCCCCGCACGAGGGTCACGTCGCTCGCCTCGATCGCGATGTCCGTTCCCGTGCCGATGGCGATCCCCACGTCAGCCTGGGCGAGGGCCGGCGCATCGTTGATCCCGTCGCCCACGAACACCACCGCCCCGAACGCCCCCTGAAGGCGGCGCAGCTCGCCCACCTTACCGTCGGGCAGGACCTCGGCCCGCACCTCGCTGATCCCCACCTGGCGGGCAATCGCCTCTGCGGTGTGGCGGTTGTCGCCGGTGATCATCGCGGTGCGAATGCCGAGCCGGTGGAGCTCGCGGATCGCCGCCGCCGCGTCGGCCTTCAGCGTGTCGGCGATCCCGATCAGGCCGAGGACTCGGCTGTTCACTGCCACGAGCACCACGGTCTTCGCCTCCTTCTCGAGCCGGCGCAGGGACTCCTCGAACGGGGCACGATCGACACCGCTCTCGTCGAGAAGCGCCCGCGAGCCCACGATGGCCTGCTGTCCGCTCACCTCGGCCACCACGCCCTTCCCGCGCACGGCCTGGAACTGGTTCGCCCGCTCGATGGCCAGCCCGTCCGCT
>JAGUVP010000285.1 GCA_020062805.1 Candidatus Bipolaricaulis sp. | reverse complement strand
TCGGGCACATCGATCACGGGAAGACGACCCTCCTCGACGCGATCCGCAAGGCGCATGTCGCCGAAGGCGAGGCGGGTGGGATTACCCAGTCCATCGGCGCCTACCAGGCGACGGTGAACGGCCGGGCGATCACGTTCATTGACACCCCGGGGCACCGCGCGTTCACGGCGATGCGCGCCCGGGGGGCGCAGATCACGGATATCGCCATCCTCGTCGTGGCGGCGGACGACGGGGTGATGGCCCAGACTCTGGAGGCGGCGGATCACATCAAGGCGGCCGGGGTGCCGGTCATCGTCGCCATCAACAAGATGGACAAGCCCGGCGCGAACAAAGATCGCGTCCTGCAAGACCTCGCCAAGCTCGGGTACACGCCCGAGGAGTGGGGAGGGTCGACGGTGATGGTCCCCCTCTCCTCCCTCACCGGGCAAGGGGTGGATGACCTTTTGGAGATGATCCTCCTCCTCTCCGACATGGAGGGCATCTACGGGGATCCGAACGGCGAGCTGGAGGCGATGGTCATCGAGTCCAGTCTCGATCCGGGGCGAGGCCCGGTGGCGACGGTCATCGTGAGGAGCGGCACCCTTCGCGAGCGGGATGCGATCGTGGTGGGGGGAACCTCAGGTCGGATCCGCGCGCTGCTCGACTACCGGGGCGAGAGGCTCGCCGCTGCCACGCCGGGGTTGCCTGCCGTGGTGCTTGGGCTGTCCGGCGTTCCGGCAGCGGGGGAGAGGGTTGAGTACAGCGACAACCCGAACGAGGCCCGCCGCATCGCCGAGGGACGGACGAGGGCCACCGCGGACGAACGTCGTGCCGCCCGGCCCCCGAAGACGTTTGAAGAACTCATCCAGGTGGCTCAGACAAAGCAGCTCGTGGTCGTGCTCAAGGCGGCCAGCGCGGGAGCGCTCGAAGCGGCGAAGCACGAGCTGGGAAACCTCAAAGCCGACGGAGTTGAGCTGGAAATCCTTCATGCCGGGGTGGGCCCGGTCACGGAGACGGATGTTCTCCTTGCATCCGCTGAACAGGACATGCAGCCCCTCATCGTGGGGTTCGCGGTCAAGGTGGACGGCAAGGCCGCGCGTCTCGCCGAACAGCGCAACGTTCCGGTACGGACCTACGACATCATCTACGACCTCGCTCAGGATGTGGGGCGTGCGCTGCGCCGCCTGTTGGGACCCGAGTTCCGCGAGACGAAGGTCGGCGAGGTTGAGGTCCTGAAGACGTTCGACATCGACGGCGTGGGTCGAATCGCGGGGTGCTCGGTGCGCTCGGGTCGTGTCGTGCGGGCGGGGAAGGTGAAGGTTTATCGCGATGGGGACGAAGTGTTCTCGGGCGAGATCGCGTCCCTCAAGCGATTCACCGATGACGTCCGCGAGGTGCAGGCCGGACGCGAGTGCGGGATTCGCGTTCGCGACTGGAACGACGTTCAGCCTGGAGACACGTTCGAGATCTACACCGTCGAGGAGATCCCGGTTTAGGTCCGATGCCGGTGGGCCTGCTTCAGGTGCGGCTGAGGCTTCCCGGAGCGCAGACCCTCAAGGACAAACGATCGGTGGTGGCCGGCGTCCTCGCTCGAGCCCGGCGCGAGTTCAGTGTGTCGGCGGCCGAACTGGACGGGTTGGATGATCCCAAGCGGGCTGTTGTCGGGTTCGCCTATCTCTCCAACGATGGTCGGCACGTGGATGAAGTCCTGATGAAGCTCCTCGATCAGCTTCAGGGGAGCCGGGACTACTACGTCGAGGGACACGCCCTCGCGGTCGAGTGATGTCCGCCCGTATCCGGCGCCGACTTCTGGCGACGGCCGTTCGGGAGGTGGCGGACATTCTCGAGTTCGTGGCCAAGGATCCCGTGGTCCGTGGAACCGCCCCGACGGCCGTCGGAGCGAAACGCTCCTCGAGCGGGAAAGAGGTGCCTGGGGTAGGGGTTGAGCAGGGAGAGGAACAAGAGATCCACCTGGGGCCGCGATTGAGCGCGTGTTCGCGCCCAACTCCCCTGATGGTTCTCCGGACGCGGGGTTCCGCAGCGAGGCTCTATTCTGGCGGGCCCTGCTTCCCTGGCACTACGATGGGAGGGGAGTGATGTCTGAGACCCGATTGCCGGTGCTACCGCTCGTGTCCGGGTTCCATCGTGAAGCAGAGAGTCTGTTCCGTCCCTTGGCGGAGGCGTTTCGCGGGCATGGCCAGGTGGAGGTCCTGTCTGCCGACGCCGCGACCATCGCCTCTGAACCCGCCCACGTCCTCCTCGTGCTCTCCGGCGGAACGGAGGGCGAGGCCCTCGCGTTCGCCGAGAAGACCCGCGGGCCGATCATCCTCCTGTCCCATCCTGGGCACAACTCCCTTCCCGCTGCTCTCGAGATCGCGGCCCGCCTTCGGCAGGATGGCCGCATAGTTCAATTGGTCCATCTCGGCGCCGACGCCCGTCGCCTATCCGTGGTTACGGGGGCGATCGCTCTTGCTCGAGGCCTGCGTGGCATGCGGGTTGGCCTGATCGGGGCCCCGTCCCCGTGGCTCGTGGCGAGTTC
This sequence comes from Candidatus Bipolaricaulis sp., assembly GCA_020062805.1. Classification (GTDB taxonomy): domain Bacteria; phylum Bipolaricaulota; class Bipolaricaulia; order Bipolaricaulales; family Bipolaricaulaceae; genus Bipolaricaulis. The sequence continues at coordinate 4,194 of JAGUVP010000285.1, read as the reverse complement.
GCCGGCCCCGTCGGTGTTTCAGGAAAGGCTTGGGGTCGAAGTTGTCTCGATCCCGCTGGAAGAAGTCCTGAAACGCGTCCCGTCGCGGCCTTCCTCCACGGTGGAGGGGATCGGGCAGGGGGTTGGCGAGGAGGAGCGGGAGATGGGTGCCCGCGTTCACGCGGCCCTGCTCCGGATCGTCGAGGAAGAGCACCTGGATGCCCTGTCCATTGCGTGCTTTGGGCTTCTCCCCCACCGGATGACGGCCTGCTGGGCCTTGTCGCGCCTGTCCGATGTCGGCCTTCCCGGCGGCTGCGAGGGAGATCTGCCTGCCTTGCTGGCGTTGATGGTTGCCCAAGAACTGACCGGTGGCCCGGGGTTTCTCGCCAACCCCGCAGATGTAGACCTCAAGCGGGAAACTCTGACGCTGGCGCACTGCACGGTGCCGTTGGCGCTCACCTGCTCGCACGTTCTTCGCACTCACTTCGAGTCGGGCCTTGGCTTGGCCGTGGAGGGAGAGGTCAAACCCGGCGCGTACACCCTCGTTCGGTTTGGCGGAAGGGATCTTGGACAAGGGTTCTTCGTCGAAGGCAACGTCCTCTCCGAGCCCGTCGGACGGGAAGACCTGTGCCGCACTCAGCTCCGGTTCAAGATGCCGCGGGGGGCGATCGAGCGGTTGCTCCGCGAGCCCCTTGGGAACCATCACGTTCTCATCCCCGGCTCCTGCCGAGCCGTGCTCTCAGCGTTCCAAGAGCTCTTCCTCGCTGGGAACGCTTAGAACAGCCCCTTCCAGCCCGTGGTGAGGATCCAGGTCTTATTCAGGTCAAACGGGTCGGCTTCTCCAAACTTGAGGCCGACGTTGACGAGCACCTCGCGGGAGATAGGGAAGTAGAGGATGAGGTTCCCCATTCCGAACCCGAATATGGTTCCCGTTTCACGTTTGAAGTACGCAGAGAGCTGGAACCGTCCTGGATTTCCGCAGCACGGGACGATCGGACCTTCAAGCTGCCATAGCTCGAAGAACTGCGCGTAGCCCGTGACCTCGGCGTCCTTCAGCGGGTTGAACGACGTGACCAGACGGAGGGTGTACCCTCCGAGTGCTTCGCACTTGATCTCGATCCCATAGAGGTCAATCCCTTCAAGGCCGAATCCACCGGTGGGCGTGGCGAGGGAAACGAAGGGCTTCATACACGCCACCCAGCCTGAGGTGATGCGCAGCGCCGGTTCGATCCTCTTCTCCTCTACGGTGAACGTGACCTTGAAGTCGAAAAACGTCTGGATGCTCCCACACCCGGGACAGGGGATCTCGATATCCTTGATCAGGAAGCTCAGGTGATCGAACCCGGCCTTCGTCTGCACGAACTCCAGTTCCCAGTTCGTGGGGCATCCCTGACAGATCCACGGTCCCTTCACAACCAGGCGTTGCTCGCCGAAGGTAGGGGTGAGGGTGACGAACTTCGTGCGGCTATCGAACGTGAACGGCCCCACGGTTCCCTGGACCTGGAAGGTAGAGTAGGACGGGGTTTGAGGTTCTGTTCCCGAGAGATAGAACGTGTAGGCCCAGGTAGCGCCGAGGAGGTTCACGGTCGCGTTGAGGGTCCACGAGTTCAGACCTGGGATCGTGGGGTCGAAGTCCAGTGTGGATGTGATGGGAAGGCGCCACGGGCTGGGCCAAGTTCCTTCGAGTTCGGTGCGCGTTGTACCCACGAACGACGTGAACTCATCTTGGGTCCAAGTGGCGCGAAGTCCCTGCTCGAAGTAGGTGAACCGTGCTTGGATGCCGAAGATGAACTTGTAGCTGTCCACAGCAAAGATAGGTCCAGACAGGACGATCTCCCCTTCGGATGTGAGGACGAATGGGCTCATCGTTGCGCCAGGAGAGAGGACAATCAACTGTACTGTGCCGAGGTCCCACTGGCCGGTGTCAGTCTGGACAAGGTAATGAACCCAATCCGTCCCGGAGAAGCCGGGGCGGGGGATGTAGGTGAGGTTCGGGGGAATCCCCACGAGCGTGCCCTGTGTGGGCGGTTCGAGGATCGTGTACGCGACATCGGGGTCTCCTCCCGCGAGAAGGAACAGAGCGGGGGAGTCGAACTGCACGAACACCACTTGCATGGGAGCGTTGGCTGACCACCCGACCAGCGTTATCGTGGCCGCGGCCATCCACACTGCGATTCGTCCGCCTAGAGACATTGCTAACCTCCTTGCCGTTACTCAGGTTGTCTTGCTGCCAGATGGATGCCGAGGCCGGGACCCTTCCCCAGGGAGATCAGAAACGAAAACGCCTGCTGGTCTTTGACCACCGTGAGGATGTAGGACCCCGGGGCGCAGGAATCGGTGTACACGCGCAGCCAACCCAAAGGGTTCCAGTCGGTGACGACCGGGACAAACTGCGCTTCCCCACGACTTACTTGGCACATTCCCACCCACAACGGCTCCCCTCCTGGGGGGAGAAGGACGGGGATGGGTTGCCCTACAGAGAATCCAGGACTGAGCTCAGTGAAGATGTACCAGGCCTGCACTCCCCAGTTCACGAGATCCACCGCCAGACTGGCCAAGCCTGTTTCGGAGGATCGATCGGGCTGGCCGATGCGGTGAGGCGTGATCCCGGGGGAAACCTGCAGCCTGACCGTTCCGAGATCGAACGCTCCGTACGGGTCCGTCACTGCGAACCGGATCTCGTCCACTCCCACGAAGCCACGTTCGGGGGTGTAGGTCAGGTGGGGGGCTTTCCCATCCAACTGCCCGTGGGAGGGCCCGCCGAGGATGGTGTAGGTCAGGGGATCCCCGTTCGGGTCGGAAGCCTTCAGCGTAAGTGACACCGGTACGCCGAGCGTCACGTTCACCACCAACATCTCTGCGCGCGGGGGAAGGTTCTTCCCCGTCCCGAAGACAGCACCCGCGAGCAAGACGAGCACGCACATGCCGAAGGGTCGTGCCATCATGAGCTTCATGGTGGCGCTCTCTCGCGTTCTCGAAGCGGCAGGTGGTGTGCCAGCCAACAGAAGCGCGTGGTTCTCCGCGAGGAGTTTGTTCCGTGACACCGACTACATACTTCGTGGATTGTCCTATTCTGAAAGGTGTCCAGGAGATCAACGACACCCGTGGCGAGCCGTGCGTGCAGATTCGCAATGCGTCATGGGAGACAACCTGCGGGAGTCCGTTGTTGGGACTCCGAGAGGTTCATGGCTTGAGAGGGTGGGTCCGGGTCTAGGGGGGACCAGGTTCAACAAGCCTAACCCTATTAGATTAGCCCCTATTGAGGCTTCCAGTAGCTGGAGCGGGCAGCGTTTCTAGAAACGGAACTGCCAGCCAAGGCTCAGCGATGTTCCGCTGTCTGCGATCTCCAGCGCAGGGGTCACCACCCATCCTCCGAAGAGAGGAATTCCGCCGCCGATCTTGAACCGCGAGAGGCCGAACAGACCACCCGTGGGGGAGAAGTAGGCGGTGGCTTCGAACGAGTACCCGCCCCCGCAGCACCCGGGACCGCAGAACCCCACCTTGGCGTACTCGAACTCCTCCCCCTGGAACCCACCAGGGACCCGCCCTGGATCGAACGCCGTCAAGAACTCCACATACCCACCTGCTCCCGCCGGACAACAGGACGATCCGAAGCAGCACCGGATCTTGTACCCGTAGAGGGCGAACCCATCCCAGCGGAATGCGTCCCGGTCCCACAGAACGTCGCCGTACACCGTGAGGCAGGCATCGCAGAGCGCGTCCCACCGAGGGGAGAACTCGACCACCTTGCTGTCTGCTGTGAACGTGACGGCAGCGTCGAAGGACAGACCGCAGCACGGGAACGGCAGGTTGACAAGGGCTGCGCGAACGTAGGAGAACCCCTCCTTGGTGAACGATAGGGTCCCGTGGGCCTGAATGCCGCAACAGAGGCTCATGCCGAACACGCTCACGAGAGCATCCCTGAACTTCAGACCGTCGCGCTCTTCCCCTCTTGCGGTGACCGAGAGGCTCGACGTGCTCAGGGTTAGAACGTAGAGCAGATACGGAGCGGGTGGAGAACCCGACAGGGGGTAGTGCGTGACGCGAAGCCCCAGACGCAGGTCCTCCCATGAGCCCGAGGCCATGAAGTACGCCGACCGATACGCTGGGCCGACGGGGTTGAACAGCACCCCGCCCCCGAACCGGATCTTCTCCCACGACCCGGTGAAGTGGACCTGAGCGTCCCTCCACTCCTCTCCCACGAACGCTGTTACG
>JAGUVP010000113.1 GCA_020062805.1 Candidatus Bipolaricaulis sp. | reverse complement strand
CGAACCGCGACCGGTGCGGTAGGCGTCGAGGATGCCGGCCCGGCCCAGGATCTGGGCGCCGGTGGGGAAGTCGGGGCCCTTGATGAACTGCATCAGGTCATCGGGGGTGGCGTCGGGATGGTCGATCAGGTGGACGGTGGCGTCGATCACCTCGCCGAGGTTGTGCGGCGGGATGTTGGTGGCCATGCCCACGGCGATGCCTTGGCTGCCGTTGACCAGCAGGTTGGGGAAGCGGGCCGGCAGCACGATGGGCTCGGAGTTGGTGCCGTCGTAGTTGGCGTTGAAGTCGACCGTGTTCTCGTCGATGCCGTCGAGCAGGCGCATGGCCAGCGGCGACAGCCGGCACTCGGTGTAGCGCGAGGCGGCCGGGCCGAACTCGGGCGAGCCGTAGTTGCCGTGGAAGTCGATCAGCGGGTCGCGCAGCGAGAACGGCTGGGCCATGCGCACCAACGCGTCGTAGATGGCGCCGTCACCGTGGGGGTGGAAGTTGGCCATCACGTCGCCCACCACCCGGGAGCACTTCACGTGGGCGCGGTTCGGGTTGAAGCCCGAGTTGAACATCGACCACAGGATGCGGCGGTGCACCGGCTTGAGGCCGTCACGGGCATCGGGCAGCGCCCGCGCCATGATGACCGACATGGCGTACTCCAGGAACGAGCGCTCCATCTCGTCCTGGATCTCGATCAACTGCACGGCGAGGCGCTCGCCGCCTTCACCACCATCGGCGGGTGGGGTGGCGCCGTCGACGGGTTCGTCGGGCTGGTCCGGGGGCGGGGTGTCGGTCATCAGATATCCAGGAAGCGAACGTCTTTGGCGTTGGACACGATGAAGCTCTTGCGTTGCTCCACATCGTCGCCCATGAGGATCGACGTGATCTCATCCGCGATGGCGGCCTGCTCCAGCGAGACCTGCAGCAGCGTGCGGCGACCGTGCTCCATCGTGGTCGCCCGCAGCTCCTCCCAGTCCATCTCGCCGAGACCCTTCAGCCGCTGGAACTGCGGTTGCTTGCGGCCGGCGGCGACCTGCTCGTTCTCGTAGGCGATGCGGGCCACGTCGTCCTTCAGGTAGATCTTCGACTTGCCCACCTCGGTGGAGTACAGCGGCGGCTGGGCGATGTAGACATAACCCATCTCCACCAGCGGGCGCATCTGGCGGAAGAAGAACGTCAACAACAACGTGCGGATGTGGCTACCGTCCACATCGGCGTCGGCCAGGATGATCACCTTGTGGTACCGGGCCTTGGAGACATCGAACTCCTCACCGAGGCCGGCACCGATGGCGGTGATCAGCGTCTGGATCTCGGTGTTCTTCAACATCTTGTCGATGCGGGCCCGTTCGACGTTGAGGATCTTGCCGCGGATGGGCAGGATCGCCTGGGTGCGCGGGTCGCGCGCCCGCACGGCGGAACCGCCGGCCGAGTCGCCCTCGACGATGAACAGCTCCGACTCCTCGGGATCGCGGGAGTTGCAGTCCTTCAGCTTGTCGGGCATGCCCGCACCCTCGAGCGCGGATTTCCGACGGATGGCGTTGCGCGCCTCGCGCGCCGCCCGCCGGGCCTGTGAGGCGCTGACCGCCTTGGACACGATCGCCTTGCCCTCGGCCGGGTGCTCCTCGAGCCACTGGGTCAACTTGTCGTTGGTGGCCCGCTCCACCAGCGAGCGCATCGACACGTTGCCGAGCTTGCCCTTGGTCTGGCCCTCGAACTGCGGCTCGCGCAACCGCACCGAGATGATGGCGGCCATACCCTCCCGGATGTCCTCGCCCTGGAGGTTCTCGTCCTTCTCCTTGAGCAGGTTCTTCTCGCGCGCCCACTTGTTGACCACGTTGGTGAGCGCCTTGCGGAAGCCCTCCTCGTGCATGCCGCCCTCGATAGTGGCGATGCCGTTGGCGAAGGAGTGCAACCCGTCGGTCTGGTAGGTCGTGTTCCACTGGAACGCGATCTCGACCTCCTGATCCTCCTCGGCCACCGAGAAGTAGCCGACCGTCTTGAACAGCGGCTCCTTGGTCTCGTTGAGGTGCGAGACGAAGTCGATGATGCCGCCGTCGAAGCGGAACGTGATCGGCCCCTCGGCATCGGACTCGTGACCGGCGCGCCCATCGGCGAAGGTGATCTCGAGGCCCCGGTTCAGGTAGGCCATCATCTGGAAGCGCTCCAGCAGCGTCTGGGCCCGGAACTCGATCTGGTCGAAGATGGTCGGGTCGGGCCAGAACCGCACGGTCGTACCGGTGCGGCCACCCGGCGCCTCGCCGATGACGGCCAGCCGATCCTCGATCTGACCGCCCTCACGGAAGGTCATGCGATGACGCTTGCCGTCTCGGTCGATCTCCACCTCGACCCGGTTCGACAGCGCGTTCACCACCGACACGCCCACGCCGTGCAGGCCGCCGGACACCTTGTAGCCCGCGCCGCCGAACTTGCCGCCGGCGTGCAGCACGG
>JAGUVP010000095.1 GCA_020062805.1 Candidatus Bipolaricaulis sp. | reverse complement strand
TGTCACCTACACACTTCTCCACGAGGTGCTCGCGGAGGTCAGCGACGGCGGCAAGTTCACCTACGGGCGCATCTCAGTCGGCGAGGACCATGTGGCGGCCGCCGTCGTCAATCATCGCGATGCGGACCATCGACGCAACCCGGATCAACCCCCGTTGAGACCAGACGAGTCGATCAGCACGTTCGAGCTCGTCACCCAACTCGCGCTCGAAGCCGATCCCCAAGTGAGCGACCCTGACGGGTTCCTGTGGCTTCCCGACGGCTGATCAACCCAACAGATTTGCGCCGGGTTGCTGGCTGGCGATCTAGTCCTCGACGACCTACCCGCATCACGGCGGCTAGCTCCCGGTCGCGGCCGTGCGGTTGCAGACCACTTCGCCCTTGCGCTCAAGTGGCGTCGCGACGTGTCCTTCGCCGCCTCCTTGCCGCGCTTCCGGCCGGCGACATGACCCACACTGTCCGCACACGCATCGAGTGGGTGCTCCAGCAGCTGATCGAGGCGGAAGCGACCGCCGTGATCGGCGCCGCCCCACACGAGCGGACGGCGGAGCGGTCGAACCAGCGGAACGGGCATCGGCCCCGCCTGTTGTCGACCGCCGCGGGGGATGTCGAATCGAAGACTTGCGACCTTCGGGCTATGAGCCCGGCCTCACAGGTCCATGCCCGTCCGTCCTGTCCGTCTAGATCCGTGTCGGCCCAGGCTACGACGGGTGCCGCACAGCTCTGGTCCGGAGCCGTACGGGCTGCTCCGCCGTCGTTCGTTTGACAAGCTGTTTGACACGTTGAGCCGCAGGTCACTCGCGACGGCTCGTCTGCCCGAGGCATGACACCCAGCCCGGTGGCTTCGTGGTGGTCAAACAGCGTCAGGGTTGGCCGGTGGTGTAGTCGCCGGGCCGCAGCATCGCCCGAAGCGCCGGCTGCATCATGTCGACCGTCGGCAGTGTCAGTTATCGCGCCGGGCGGCCGAGGCGCGCTGACTCGTCCATGGATGCCCAATCGCTCACGTCCATCCCGAGGTCCGGCTCCGGCTGTCCGGCCCCTACGAACACAAACGGGGCTAGACCGAGCACGTAGACATCGCTCATACGCATGCGGGAACTCGCCGGAACGACGAGCGACGACGGCGTCAGGTCGAGAGCGACGCTCGTCACCGGTGAGGTGCCGTACGCCCACCGCCCGCTGTGCACACTCAGGTAGAGGTGGAAGGGCCTGACCGCGAATCCAGCTCTCCGAGATCGCGTGGCATCACCCGGCTCGCTGTCGATGAGCTTTGCGAGCTGAGGGAACCTAGCCATCAGCTCCTACGACTGCTGGACGGCCAACAGCATTCCGACGACCTGACGCACGAATCGGGCCGGCATCGCGTCGTAGGGCAACTCGAACGGAAAGGGCTGACTGCCCCGGAAGGGGTCGTGCCGCGTGGCACGGCCGGCGAGATGTGCCTTCTCAAGCAGGTTGTGCCACTTTCGATACTCCTTCACGTAACCCCAGTCACTTGCGCGCTGGTTGCAGCGCGCGTCCAGCGTTCGCACGACGTGGCCCTCGTCCCACTCGGCCACCTCGCGCAGGATGGTCTCCAGGTCGAACGGGTTCTCGACGGCTTGGACTGGCTGGTCGTTGCCGGTGCTCTTGGGTGGGATGTGTTCGTCAGTCATCTTCCCGGGTTGACCGCAGTGGCGGCACCACGAGAGATCCCCGGCTTGTGCTGTCATCCGGCGGCTCCGGGACTCTTCTGCTCGATCGCGTACGTGCCCATCGCAGCAGGTGAGGCCCGGCGTTCGAGCACCCATCGGCAGGGCATGGCACCACGCCCGCTCTAGGCGCCGTCGAAGTGTGCCGCGGGGTTGTAGTGGCCGGCGGCGTACTCGTAGATGGTCGTTGGCGGCATGACGTTCCACTGGTGGCCGAGCATCAGTGCCACCCCAGCGGGGCAGAGCAGGAAGAGGTGGGCGTGCTTGGCGCCTGCCGCTTCGATCTCCTTCCTGGTGAGGTCTCGTGCTGCTCGGGTCCAGGCCATCGCCCAGCCGCCGGATGGAACGGATGTTGGAGATGGATTGGCTTGTGGTCCGAGGACCAGGAGCTGACCGACAGGCGTCTGCGTCCGCCGAAGGAAGCGATCGACAACGGCGGTCGGGTCACCGGTGAGCCCGATGGCGAGAGCGACGTCGCTCCCCTGCTGCAGGTCGACGGACGCGAGCACTCGGACCGGGGCGTCCTCAATGGGGTCGTTGGTCGCCCACGTTGCTCCGGCCTGGTCCATGGACAACACCCACTTCTTGACCTGCGGCAGCACTCGGCCAACGGCGAACCACATCGGATGGCGCATCGCGCCCGCTACGTGGACGTTGCGAACTCGGTACGAGGAGAGGCGCCTGGCGGCGTCGTCGAGGCTGGGCCTGACGACGGCCTCCCAGTCGGCAGCGTCGAGTAGGAGCTTGCGGGCGAACGAGTCGTTGCCCTCGTACAGGTCCACGAAGTCGAGCGTCACGTTGGGCGCTGTCGGGCTGGGGTCTCGGTCGATTCCGTTCACGTGCAGGAGGAGCTCGCCTCCGAGCGAGAGGAGGTTGTTGGCTGCGACTTCTGCTCGTACGTCGTCAGCGGATCGGGGTCCACTGCCGTTGGTCACCCATCCGCTCACGAGCTGCACTCCGACCGTGATGGCCTCGTCGTCGGATCGAAGGCCGGCGAGCGTCATGAGCGGCTTGCACTCGCGCCGTCGGTCCAGCTCTGAGCCCGTCTGCTTCCACCGGACGTAGGTGAGGAACCTGCCCAGTTCTTCGTCGTTGATCGCGAGGTGTGTTGCCCAGGCTGTCCTGTCGAGGCCGATGGGGGTGGTCGGTCCCGCTGCGAGCATCTGGGCGGTGTCGATGGTGTCGGTCTTCTGGTCGAGCAGCTTTCCCAGCAGTGCGTGCCGGTCGTCGAACCCGCGGTTCGTCCACACCTCCAGCGAGAAGCGAGTGCCAGTGGCGATGAGGTTCGTGTAGGTGTCGTAGGCGCGCTGGAGCGGGCTTCGACCTTTCGCTGCGGTCGCTGTCGTCAGCCACTTCTCGTCGACGATGGTGTCGCCGCGGTTCGAGCTCTTCACCTGGATGTAGGCGGACGCGCCTTGATGACGTCGGACGACGACGTCGTCGAAGTAGCCGCCTGTGCGATCTTCGATCGTGACGGTGTCGATGTCGGGATCGCAGAGCATCTGGCATGCCCAGTACCAACCAACCACGTGCTGATAGTTGTCGCCGCGTATGGCGGCAGCGCGGGGAGGGAGCGCCATGGGGCCTCCTCAGGTGCTCATCGCTGCGTGCACGGTACGGCCCGCAGCGATGAGCACGAACGGAGTCCACTGGCCTGCCCCCGCGGCGGCGAGCACGACCATCGCGACAGGACGACCGCTTCGGCGGCCGATCGCCTTGAGCTCCTTGCGGTCCTGACGGCTTGGCGGCTGGGGAGCGGGGTGTGTATGCCACTCGCCGACGTACCCGAGGAGTGTGTCTGCGGGCTGTGCTGCGAGCGTCTTGTGCAGCGCTTCTTCCGCAGCGCGGTGACTGCGCTCGTACGTCGCATGGCCTGCGGTCAGGTCTCTGACCTCGATGAGCTGAGCGATGTGGATGCGGTTGACGTCTCGCCAGCCGAGCAGGATGCCGCCGGTTTCGAACGGCAGGCGGTCCTTCGCTAGAGCGCATGCCTCAGCGAGGGCGTCTT
>JAGUVP010000152.1 GCA_020062805.1 Candidatus Bipolaricaulis sp. | reverse complement strand
GTGGCTCCTCGGCAACCTCCTCGCCGAGGTGCTGCCCCGCGATCGGTACCGCGAGCAGCACCGGTTTGCCACCGGCGAGGCGGTGGACGCGGCGATCTTCCTCGAGGGGATCGTCGTTCCCGTGGACGCGAAGTTCCCCTTGTCCGGGTTCGAGCGCCTCGTGGCCGCGGCCACGGACGAGGAGCGAAAGAAGCACAAGCGGGCCTTGGTGCGGGACGCCCAGAAGCACGCGGATACCATCGCTGCCAAGTACATCCGGCCCGAGGAGGGGACGGCCGACTTCGCCCTCATGTACATTCCTGCCGAGGGCGTGTACCACGAGCTCCTCATGCCGGGCGACGACCTCGACTTCCTCAGCTACGCGATGGCGAAGCGGGTCGTTCCCTGCTCCCCGAACTCGTTCTACTCCTACCTCCGGTCTGTGGCGATGGGGCTGAGGGGGCTCGCGTTGTCGCGCAACGTGCAGGAGCTGTTCGGCGAGCTGCGGGCCGTGGAGGACCTTGTGACGAAGATCGGTGGCGAGGTGAACACTCTCGGCAACCACCTGCGCAACGCGCGGGGGAAGCACGAGGACGTCGAGAAGCTCGTCGGCGACGTGCAACGACGGCTGAGCAAGCTGGCGCAGGAGAAGGAGGCAGGGTGAACGGAACGTGCGGACGGTATCTGGACGTGGACCTCTCAACTGCGACCGTGCGGGAGCGGGAGATCCCCTCCCGATGGTACGAACTCCACCTCGGAGGGAGGGGGATCGCGGCGCGGCTCCTCCTCGATCTCGTTCCCCCGGGCACGGATGCCCTGGCGCCGACGAACGCCCTCGTCTGGGCCACCGGTCCGTTTCAGGGCACGGGGCTCGCGGGCGCGGGCCGGCACGTCGTGATGGCTGTGTCCCCCAAAACGGGATCCATCGCTGACTCCTACGTGGGCGGCTACGTCGGTCACGAACTGGGGCGGTCCGGCTACGACGGGATCATCGTCCGCGGCCAGGCTCAAGATCCGGTGTACCTCCTCGTCGCCGATGGCCGGGCCGAGATCCGAGACGCGGGCGACCTGTGGGGGAAGCTTACAGGCGACGTGGACGAGGTCCTCAAGGTCCGCCACCCCGGTGTGAGGGTGGCCGGAATCGGCCCGGCGGGGGAGAAGCTCGTGTCCCAGGCGTGCATCATCCACGACGTGAATCGGGCCGCTGGCCGGCCCGGCCTCGGCGCGGTGATGGGAGCCAAGCGCCTCAAGGCGGTCGCGGTGAAGGGCCATCAGGAGAAACCGCTTGCCAACCGGTCCGGGTTCGTCCGCGCGCGGTCCCAGTTTGCGAAGGAGCTTATGGACGAGGGGATGCAGCGGTTCGGGGAGTACGGCACCGCCCGCGGCCTGACGTGGCTCTCCGAGATGGGGATCCTCCCCACGAAGAACTTCCAGGACGGCGTGTTCGATCACACGGCGGACATCGGCGGGGAGCGGATGAAGGAGACGATCCTCGTCGGCCGCGAGACCTGTGCTGGGTGCCCGGTGCGCTGCAAGCGTATTGTGGAGACCGAGTTCGGGGGTCAAGCTGTTCGTCCCCTGTACGGCGGCCCGGAGTACGAGACCCTCGCCGCACTCGGATCTCTGTGCCTCTGTTCCAACCTCCCCGCGATCGCCCTCGCGAACCAGCTCTGCAACGCGTACGGCGTGGACACGATCTCGGTCGGGATCGCGATCGCCGCCCTCATGGAGGCCTCCGAGAAGGGGCTTGTCACGGAGCGCGTTTCGTGGGGAGACGGTGGGGCGATCGTGACCTGGGTGGAGAGGATCGCCCGCCGGGAGGGCTTCGGAGATGATCTCGCCGCTGGTCTTGCTCCGTGGGCTCAGAAGGTCGGAGCCGACTTCGCGATGGAGGTAAAGGGGGTCGAGATCCCGATGCACGAACCGCGGGGGAAGGTCGGTCTCGGCCTCTCCTATGCTTTGAGCTCGCGGGGAGCGAACCACATGGAGGGGATGCACGATACCATGCTTGAAAACGATTCCCCTACGCCGGAGCTGGGGATCACGGAGCGGATGGACCGGTTCTCCCTGGCTGGGAAGGCGAACGCTGTGGTGGTCTATGAGGACCTGCGCTCGTTCGCGAACTCGCTCGTCCTGTGCTCATTCGTGACGCGGGACGTCGGCCCCCGCTATAACTATCCCCTCATCCGGGAGCTTCTGGCGTACGCCACTGGGGTCGAGCTCGCTCCGGAGGACATGCTCGCTGTGGGAGAGCGCAACCTCGCCCTCCTGCGCCTCTATGCGGGCCGTGTTGGGTACGGGCCGGAGGAGGACCGGCTCCCCGCGCGGTTCCACGAGCCGCTCCCCCGCGGTGCATCGGCGGGGAGAGCGATCGAGCGAGACGCTTTCCGGGTCGAGACCGAAGCGTACCGCCGGCGACGGGGCTGGACGAAGAACGGCCTGTGTGCAGAGAAGCTGAGGTCGTTGGGGCTGGAGGACCTTGTGGGGGAGGGAGAAGGCTCCTCGTTGTGAGCGATGAGGTCAGCTCTGTCTTTGAGCAAGCCTCTCGGGAAATGGTTCGGTAAGCTTGATCTAACCCTGCCTTGCGGGGATCTCCCCTACGACTACCTGGAGTGCCTCAAGGTGGCGCAAACGTAGAGGGCCGCGTGGCAGATGGGCAAGATCCTTCCTCCGGTCCAGTCAGCTGTACAAGATCGGGGGAGCCTGCTTTGTCGAGGATGGCCACCATCGGGTGACAAGCCGCTCGACGCATTCGGGCGCAGTTGGTGGACGCCGAGGTGATGGAGTTCGTGCCCTCGATGGCTATCTCGGCGGTCGACACTCCCACGGATACTCTCGTCAAAGTCGAGCGCACAGCGTTCTTATTGTAGACCCACCTTGATCATTTCCTCCCAGGCCAGAGCATCCTGTTCGCCGAGCTCGGGAGTGCAAGGTCCTCCGCGACCACATCATTATCCACCGCTACTTCCTCGGGATCGAGCAGAAGAGGGAAGTGGTGTACGAGGAAGCGGTGGTCTCGTGGCACGGCCGGGTGCACCTGGCAATGGTGGACGCGTTCCGGCGCATCGGCGCGCTGGCTCACCTCTCAGGTCGTACCGAAGCAGACCTCCTATCTACGTACGGATCTCCGGGCACCTCTACTACGTCTGCGAGCTGTACGCGGAAGGCGATCTGGAGGGACTGTGAAGGACTGTGTCCGCCGCTTCGGGATGGTCCGCGAGGACATGGCAGACCGGGACGGCGCTGCACCGTAACGGCCATCACACACCAGGTTCCGCTCTCTCGCGGACCTCCTACCTCTGCCAGCGACGGGCGAGGGGATACACAGGATCGGCAACAGATATGAAGGAGGTCCGCCGATGAAACGTCTGGGGATTGCGCTGGTGTGTACGCTCGCGATGACTTTGCCTTCCATAGCCCAACTGAGTGGAAGCTGGGAGGCCAGCCTTCTTATCCTTCCTTCTCCACCTGGAGTGACCCTGGAAACGTGCGTGCTAACACTGGCGTACACTGTGGCTGAGGGATGGCAGATCACGAGCACCTCCACATTCGGCACCCTGGGGCTCACCGCGCAGGCATTCGGGATCCTGGGGACGTTCGGCCCGCTCTCCATGACAGGGGGGATCGAGTTCAATCCCCAAGATACCAGTACGGTAACGGTGACCTATCCGCCGGGTTGTACTCCGCCTACAGAGCCCGTGATACTCACGGCTCCGGCCTACAAGTCGGCGTGGTTTCTGACAAAACTCAGTTTCCTGGGCGTGGAGATCGGAGTGAAACTGAACCACTGGGCGTACCCTTACACCAAAGATCCTGCAGATTTGAAGAGCATCGAAGACTATCGCTGGCCGTGTTGCCCTCCTCAGACACAGACCTATACCCTCCTGTCGCTCATTGTGGCCGCCGCGCCGACGACCCTCGTTGCTCGGTTTGCCGACTGCTGCACAGGGCTTTCGTTCAAGGATGTGACACTTACAGTTTCCGGTGCGTCCCTGTGCTGCGGGATCACCCACAACATCGAGGTCTACTTCACAAAGCTTGGATTCGTCTACCTGGAATTCACGCTTGACCTCCCCCTCTGTTGCGGGATCTTCCTCGAATCCTCGATCACGTACACGGTGGACACCAAGTCGTTCTCCGTCAAACCGAAGTGGTTTGGCGGCGGACAGGTCTGCTTCGAACTCTACGGCGATGTGTTGTGGGATGACGTGATGATGGTCATCCAGGGCTTGGCAATCTACGGCTACAAGCTCCGCTGTGACTTCAGCTCCTGTTCATACGTGGAACTTCTGACAGCGCTCGACGTGGATAAGGTTGAAGAGATTCTGGGGGACGTCGACCTGTTTCTAGGTGACGAATTCGAGTACGTTAAACTAGGGTTTTGCGGCCCTGGATGTTGCGGTGGGATGTACACGGTGGACATAGCGTTTTACTTCCAGCCTTCGGGGAGTCTGTTCGGGTTCAGCAGATTCAGCGCGAAGCTGGGGGCACCGCTCCTTGCCAACTTCACGGTGTACCTCTCGTTCGGGGTGTCGGCGATCGGTGCCCCGACGACTCTATCTGTGGGTTGGGTCTTCCGGTTCTAGCAAGAATCTTCTGCCCGAGGGCTCAGGGGGAGAGACCCGCCTCACAACGTGGGGCGGGTTTGTAGTTATGATGTATAATACTTTACGGCGGTGGAGCATCAGGGTACCCGATGAACTTGTGCGGTAGCAGCCATTGTCCTCCTCCCGCCACGGAGAGGCCATGGTGCAATGGGGAATCTGGATGGCGTTGGCGGTGTTCTTCGCCCCTCTCGGGTGGGCTCAGCTCCACGTTTCTGGAAACTTCAACTCAACACTGCGGGTTCTGCCAACCGTCGGGATCCAGGAAAGCGAACTCACCCTCAAGGGGACGATCGCTGGGCTCCGCGTCGAGAGCGAATCTACGTTCTACCACGATGGTCTCCGCTACCAGAGTTTCTATCTGTCGGGAACCTTTGGCCAGTTCAACCTAGGAGGGAGGGTCTCCTTTCACGCTCAGGACGTCCGGTACCGCAAAGCGTGGATCAGCGCTGAGATGAAACACAACGGGGGACTGATGCGACTGACCGTGAACCATTGGTCGGCGTTGGGCGAGTACACCTCCTCTGACAGGGACAAGTTCGGCCCGTGGCCGTGCTCAAACACGGTTTTCTGGTACGAAGCGTGGCGGCACATCGGCCGCGTGCTGTATGTACAGGGGCCGGTCGTCGGCTACGAACACACCGGCCCCCTGAGGCTCTACGTCGGCCGACCCTCTTCGGATCCCGATCGGTTCGACGTGTACATCTCGGCGTCGAACCTTCCCAAGTTCGAGGAAGCGTTCGGTGCGAGGTTCTGGGAATCCTGGGTGGGAAAGACGGTCTGTGTGCAGGGGACGATCAAGGGGTACCGATGGACCTCCAGCGGGCCCCGAGACGGAGGGTATTCTGTAGCGGAAGTGGCTGTCTCGTCTCCATCGAACCTCGCTTCTGGAGGGTGTTGCGGGTATCCCACGGCTCTGAGCTGTCCGGGGAACGTGACGCGCTGGTTCGAGGCCCATCTTCAGGGTGAAGAGGCTGTTTGGGTCCAAGGCCCGGTGGTCAGCATCACGGGGCCTGCCAAGTACCACGGGTATGAAGACCACTACCGCGTGCGCATCGGGGGCGGCGCGACGGTGGCGAACAGGGTGGAGGTCATCTTGCCCAATCACCCGGGATGGCCTACCGCCAGTTCTTCGTACAGCAGAGAGGTGTGTGTCTACGGGAAGGTCACGGTAACGGGTGGTGTGGCCGTGATCCTGCCTCCTGACCTCATCGCGACTCGGGATGAGCCATGCTGTACCGCGAACCTCCTTCCGGGGGTGTTCATCAACCAACGGCTCTACCTCCGCTGGGACCCGTTCGCAATCACTGTGGACTTGTGGGGCTGTTGCACCGGCTTCGGGCTGGGCCGGGTCACGGCTGTGGCTACAGGCCTCCCGGCGTTCTGCTGCGGCCTGGTCCTCGATGCCAGTGTCACTTTTTCCGCGTGTCGCGGCCCCGAACGCCTCGCTCTTGAGATGAGATCCGTCTCTCTTGCGTGCTGCGATCTGGTTGCGGAGATTGGAGTCTTGTTAACGCTCGAGACCAAGACCGTTTCGCTTGCGGGGCGGTGGCCACGGGTCTCGGGGTGCATCACGTTGTACGGAGATGTGATCTGGACCGACCACGGCTTCTCTGGACTCGCGCTGTACGGGTGGGGGATCACCTGCGCGCTTGACCGCGGGAAGCTGCGGCTCGTGACCGCGCTCGACCCGGACGCAGTGGAAAGCATGACCGACGTCACGTTCTACGCGCACGAGTTCGAGTACGCGGGGATCACCTCCACCGGGCCGGGCTGCTGCGGGGGCACGGTCTCGTGGAGCGCGGAGCTGTGGTTCGGGACGAAAGGGATCCTGTTTGGCATGCAGCGGATCCGGCTCAAGCTCGATCTGCCCGTGTCCCCCAACGTTACAGCGTTCACAAGGGGGCAGTGGAACTTCGTCAAGGCCGAACCCCTCGAATGGTTTGACCTAGGCTGCAAGATTTCGTTCTAGGTGCCCCCGCGGGCCCCGTACTGAGCCCCGCCCTCCTGGAGCGGCGGGCTTCGACTTCGAAGTCTTCTGTCAGGATATGTGCGGTTGGGCTCGGAGGTTCTCCTCTGGTTCTTCGGCCAGCCACCGACAGAAGGCGTCCAGCCGTTCTGCGGCTGCCGTCAGCACCTTCTGGCCTTTGTCCTCTGTGGCGCGAGACGGATCACCCACTGCCCCGTTGGGGGAGAAGTCGCGGGTGTCGAACCCGACCTCAACCCCATGGAGGCGCTTCCCCCACTCCGGAGCCGATGCGGCGGCTGCGTCGGAGTAGCGATCTAAAACGACTAACTCACGAGCGAAGGCAAGCATGGCTGAAGTCTCCAGCTCACCGGCGTGAGCCCCGCCGACGTCGATGGTCTCCGCGATCACCTCGGGAATCGTTCGCCACCACGAGAACACATAGCTGAAGATATTCTCACGACGCAGCTTCCGAGCAGCTTCGTCGAGGGCTGCGGTGTTGCCTCCGTGACCATTCACGAGCACCAGCCGTCGAACCCCGTGGCTAGCAAGAGACCGCGCGATCCCCACCACGTAGTCCCGAAAAACGCTCGGTTCCACCCACAGCGTTCCCCAGAACTGGCGATGATGCTCGGAAACTCCCACCGGAACGGTAGGAAGCACGATCCACCCGCCTCGGGTGCTCGTCCTCCTCGCCACCTCGGCTGCGGTGAGGTGGTCTGTTCCCAGCGGGAGGTGCGGCCCGTGTTGCTCGGTGGACCCCACGGGCAGGAGTCCGACTCGCGCTGTGTGCAGTGCCTCTCTTGCTTCAACCCAACTCATTCGGTGGAGATCCATCTCCCCTCCTCCAAAGATCCACATCGGTTGCTTAGTCTTCGCACAATCGCTATCCTCTTCCAAGGATAAGGAGGCACGATGCGTAGGGCAATCGGGGTTCTGTTGGTGGGATTGGTTTTTGCCATGGGTGCCGCCGCGGAGCGCGGCCCCATTGTCATTTTCAGCGATGCTGACTTCACTGCCGAGAACGGGGTGATCGGAGGGACGGGCACGCCGGGTGATCCCTATCTGATCGTAGGCTGGCAGGTCCGTGTGTCCTCAGGGGATCTCTATGGGATCCGCATCGAGGGCACCACAGCCTCGTTCGTCGTTCGCGGGTGCATGGTAACCGGAGCGATGGACACCCGCGGCGCAGCGATCTACCTCGCTAACACGAGCGGGGGAACGGTTGAGGATTGTACAGTTACGGACAGCATCAACGGGATGCTCATCCGAACGTCGCGGGACATCACGGTGCGAGACAACTTCCTCGGCGTGCGAGGGATTGGGCTCCAGGTTCTGGGTCTGGAGAAGGAGCATTTTCGACACGCTGTGGAACCCACCAACACGGTAAACGGCCAGGAAGTCCGTTACTACTACGGTCTTTCCAATCAGACCCTCGAGGACGTCGCCGCAGGCTACATCATGCTCGCTGCATGCCGCGACGTGACCCTGCGCGGGGCGAAGATCGACCGAGGGGATGGGATCATGATCGTCCTCTCGGAGGGTGTGCGGATCGAAAATGCTGACATCTCTCGTGCTCAGGGCAACGGCATTCTCATCTTCTCCTCGCCGGGCACGGTGGTCGTTAACTCGCCACGAATCGCGAACTGTACTCAGGCTGGCATCTCCGTGCTGCTCTCGGATGGTGTGCACATCGAGAACTGCGGGGTGTACGCAAACCAGATCGAGGGAATCGTGGTGAATGGCTCCGATGGCGTGGTCATCAGGAACAACGTTTTCGCTGCAAACCCGGTGGGAGTCCGCATCACAGGGGGAGCGCAGGATACGTTGATCCAACAGGGTCTGTTCTACCAAAACCGCCATGGGGTCGAGATTGAGACGTCGCGCGGGGCCGTGGTCGAGCTGTGTGCGTTCACCGAGTCCGATGTTGCCGTGTTCATTGAGGGCGGGGCGAGCCACCCTCGGGTGGCCTACTCGTCCATGGTGCAAGTGGGATATGGGATCTCCTCTGTCGCTTCGTACGGGCTCTACGAGCGAAACCTTATCGCGCGGGCGAACATCGGGATCATCTTCGAAGAGGCCTACTCTCAAGCTACCCCCACCGATAACGTTGTCCGCCACAATGTGCTCTACCGCTGTACAGATAGCCTGTACTTCGGGACCGAGACCACCGGGACCCAGATCTACGAGAACATCCTTTGGGGGCACAGTCGAGCTGCGCGTGATCTGGGTAAGAACACGTGGGCGCCTTACGGTCGAGGCAACTGGTATTCCGACTACGCGGGCAGAGACGCCGATGGTGATGGAATCGGTGATCTTCCGATCCCGTTTGGCGGAGGAGGTCAGGACCCGGCTCCGCTCATGGATCGCGGTTTCTACCCAGGCCTCCCGGGTGTCGTGGGAACTATGCATGACCGGGTGCTGACCTTGGAGGATGCTTCTGGGAAGCGGGTGAGTCTTTCCGCACGTGTGGCTGCTCTTCCCCACGAGCGGTTCATTGGGTTCCAGGGGATTCCCGTCGAGATGGGAAAGGACCTTGCCATCCTGTTCGTGTTCGAGGAGCCGGTGCCCAGCCAGTTCCACATGAAGAACGTCTTCCTTCCGCTTGATATCGTGTTTTTCGCTGTTGATGGAGCATTCCTTGGTCGGAACACGATGGAGGCAGACTCGAAGGACCTGTACGGGGCAGCTGATCCGTTCACAATGGCGCTTGAGGTTCCAGCAGGTGTGCTCGCTGAGCACGGACTAGGACGGGAGATCAGGCTCATCGCTAATCCGTGATCCGCGCGGTTTTCTTCGATCTCGACGGAACCCTCGTTCGGTACCACGGGGTCGCCTTCGAGTCGACGTGGGGCGCGCTTGGGGCCGCTGCAGGGGTGGGACCGCTGTGGGATGAGCTTCTCGATCGCTACCGCGGGCGACTGGACGAGTATCCGAACTGGGTGAGAGAGAACGCGGCTCTCCTCCGGGGGGTTCCGGTTGCCCGCGTTGTTCCCGCGTTATTCCCGCCGCCCTATGCCCCCGGCGCGCCGGAAGCGCTCACCGAGCTCCGTCGGGCTGGCTATATCCTGGGGATCGTTTCCTCGGGGGTGAGCCTCGTTGCGGAGTGGGTGCGGAGGGATCTCGCCCTCTCGTTCGCGGTGGCCAACGAACTTCTCACCGCCGCTGGGCGGTTTACCGGAGAGGCGGTGGTCCGGGTGGGCCTGGCGGACAAGCTTGGCGTCGTCGAGCAGCAGGCCAACCGGTTGGGTCTCTCCCTCGACCAGATCGCGTTTGTGGGGGATCACCTGAACGATATCCCGGTGTTCAGGGCCGTGGGGCACGCGATCGCGTACGCCCCCAAGGTGCCAGAAGTGGCAGCAGCAGCGCGAACCGTGGTCCACCACTTCCAACCGATCCCCGAATTGGTGCGGTCCGCGAGTTGACGGGTTCCGCGGCGATCGCCACAATGGTTGATAGGCCATGGACCGCGAACGAGGGAAAGAAGAGTTCGCCCAGAAGTGGAGGCAGCTCCTAGGAGAAGTTCAGGACCGGATGTTGCGTGCGTGCCTTCCTGTGCCAATAGGCAAGGTTCGTCGGGAACGCGGCGCCCTGCTCATTGAGATCGAGTCGTCGTTCAAGAAGGAGTACGTCCAGCGCAAGATGGGGAAGCTCGTCGAGGCGGTACGCACGGTCTTTGGCGAGCTGGAGGTGCACCTGGTCGACCCAGGCGACGAGCGTCAGCTTCCGTTTGGCGAGGCGACCGAAGTGTCCTCTCCCCAGAAAACGTCCCTCGTCCGCGAGGCCGTGACTCCGGCACGGATTCTTGTCCTCGGGATCGGGGGTGGGGGAATCAACGCACTTGCCCGGATGCGCGAGGCAAGACTGGCTGGGGTCCGCCTTGCGGCCCTCGACACCGATCGTCAAGTGCTATCGGCCTTTCGCAGCGGATCGAGCCTGCTCCTTGGAGAGCGGGTGACCCACGGCCGGAGCACAGGAGGGGACCCCGAGAAAGCGCGCCGGGCGGCCGAGGAAGCGGCGGGGGAGATCGAGGACCTCATTGCCGAGGCCCACCTCGTGTTCTTGACGTGCGGGCTTGGCAAAGGGACGGGCGCAGGCATCGCGCCGGTCGTGGCCCAGATCGCCCGCTCGCGGGGGGCGCTCACGGTGGGTGTGGTCACGTTGCCGTTCTCGTTTGAGGGAGAGCTGAGATCTCAACGCGCACAGGCTGGGCTGGCGCGCTTGGGGGAGAAGACTGATGTCCTTATCGTGGTCCGCAACGATCGGCTACTGGAGATCGCTCCCAACATCTCGGTCACCGAGGCGTTCGAGCTCGCCGATGACGTGCTCTTGCGCGGCGTGCGGGGGATCTCCGACCTCATCACCGTGCCTGGCCTGGTGAACCTGGACTTCGCGGATGTGGCGTCGGTGTTGCGCGGTGCAGGAACGGCGATGATGGGTATGGGGGAGGCTCATGGGGAGAACCGCGCCCTCCGCGCGGCCAAAGCCGCCGTAACAAACCCCCTCCTTGAAGGGGGGACGATCAAGGGGGCGCGGCGGGTTCTTCTCAACATCACCGGCAGCGAGGATCTCACCTTGACCGAAGTGACCCAGGTGGCTGAGTCGATTCGCAAGTCCGCAGCGGCAGAAGCGGATATCACGTTCGGGGCAGTGATCCAAGCTCAAAACAGTGGCGCAGTGGAGGTCACCGTGATTGCCGCCGACTTTCGCGGAGTCGCCGTCGAGGAGGAAGAGAAGAAGAAAGAACGGGTCCGTCCCGTGATCCCCCGGCGAACGGCCGACGAGGACCTCGACATCCCGACGTTCCTTCGCCGTCCGGAGGGATGAGTTGTGCGAACGTTATTCGTGATCGGCATTGTAACTCTGGGTGTGGTGGTCGGACCGTGGCCGATCGGTGTGGCCACTTCCCGGGTGGCGGAGCTTGAGGCCGTCTTGGCAGATTGGCGGCTTGGGTGCGGCGGGTGCCCGATGCGACTCGGGTGGGAGGATCGCCAGCTCTCCGTGTTTGTCGCTGGACGGCTCGCGTCGTTGGGCTTTTCCGTCGAACTTGCCCGCTCTGGAGAGGAGCGGTGGGTTCTCGTGTGGTGGTGGGCAGAGGGTGGGGAGAGAGTTGTCCTTCCGGTGCTGCCCGGGTTCCCACCCCTCGATCGGGAGGGACAGTTCACCCGTGGCGTGTTCCTCGGCCGCGTCCCGTGGAGGGCACCCGGGCAGATCGACCCGTGGTATTTGTCGCCCGAAGAGTTGGTCTCCCTTCCTGAGAACACGCCACCCTCTGTGCGGCTACGGGTATATCCCGCTCAGCCTCAGACGGGAGACGTGGTGTGGTTCACAGCGGACGTAGACGATCCCGATGGGGTTGTGGTTCAGGCCCTGTGGGAGTTTGGCGACGGGGAGACGTCGACCTGGTGGAGCCCGGAGCATGTCTATCACCAGGAGGGCGTGTACACCGTGACCCTGACGGTGGTGGATGATCGCGGAGCTGTGGGGCGCTCGGCCGCGGTGCTGCACGTGGTCCTGCCCGTGGGCGGTCCGTCACCCCAGCCGCCGGGCGGAGGCTGCGGGTGCGGAGGTTAACCCTTTTCGTACCTTTCTGGATCATCGCTGTCACCGCCGTTGCGGCCAACCTGCGCTACGCGATGGAGATCTCCGTGGATGCAAACGGGGAAGTCCTCGGCCAGGCGATGGTCAGCGGGCTCGCACCGGGGGACTGGCCGGAGGCCGTGTTTCGCCTGTACCCCGCGGCCCTTGGGGCTGACCGCCTTCATGTGACCGACGCGTGGGTGGAAGGAGCTTCCGTGACCTGGGAGTCGGTCGAGCCGACGACGGTCACTGTGGCCCTCGCCGCGACCGCAGGGCAGGCGTTCTCCGTTACCCTCGCGTTTCGGGGAGAGGTTCCGGAGTTCGTTCGCGCTGGGGGGTATGGGTCCTACGCCCGGTCGGCGCACACGGTTGTCCTCTCGCAAGCGTATCCGATCCTCGCTCCGTGGGATGGGTCATGGATCGCCCATCCTGTGTTGCCGTGGGGGGACGCGATCGTGGCCGAGGTCGCGGAGTACGAGGTGGATCTTACCGCTCCCGAGGGATGGGCGGTTGTTGCAGGTGGAACCGAGGTCGAGGTTGCCCCTGGCCAGTATCGCATCGTAGGCGAGAACCTGCGTGAGTTGGCGATCGTTCTCCTTCGCGGGTACGAGGTCCAGACGACCTCGGTGGGAGGAGTTGAGGTGCGGAGCTTCTACCGGGCCGAACACGAGCGGGCGGGCCGGGCAGCACTCGATGTCACTGCGAAGGCGATCGCTGTGTTCGTGAACCACCTTGGCCCTCATCCGTTTTCAGGGCTTGATGTGGTCGCTGTTCCCCTGCGCGGGGTGGCGGGGATCGAATACCCCGGCCTCATTCTTGCCGGAGAGACTTACTACGATCGGTACCCGCTCGATTCTCTGTTCTTCCCGATGATCTTCGCCCATGAGGTTGCCCACCAGTGGTGGTACGCCGAGGTTGGGAACGACCAGGTCGCCGAGCCGTGGGTAGACGAGGCGCTCGCCACGTACACCTCAGGCCTCTATTTCGAGTCACAGGGACGGTTCCCAGAGATCCTGTACTACTGGGAATCGGGCTACGCCGGGGGGCGACTGCGGAACAAGACGGCCGGGATCACGAGCCCGTTGTGGGCGTTCCCAGGGGGTGAGGGTTACGGGGGAATCGTCTACTCGGGCGGGGCCTTGTTCTTCCACTCACTGCGGGAGAGGATGGGTGACGAGGCGTTCTTCGGGGCGCTACGCCTGTACCGTGACGAGTTCCAGTGGAGACTGGCAACGGGCGCCGACCTTCTGCGGATCCTGAGCGAGGAGAGCCCAGTGCCGCTGGATGATCTGCTGGAAGCCTGGCTGAGACCTTAGATTCCCCGGCCCGGGGTTCCCAGCCCGGGGATGCGCACCCGTCGCTCGACCCACCTCAGGGCCACCGTGAGGATGAGGACCATCGCCAAGTAGAACAGGGCAACAAGGATGTAAACCTCGAAGTACCGGAAGTTCCGGGCGGCGATTGACCGCGCGACTCCGAACAGGTCCATCGTCTCTGGGCGGAGGGCGGTCATGGAGACGATGGACGAGTACTTGAGCATGTAGATGAGCTCGTTCGACCAGGGGGGGATGATCAGCCGTAAGGCCTGGGGCATGATCACGTGGCCAATCGCCTGGGCGCGGCTCATTCCAAGGGCCCGCGCGGCCATCATCTGGCCTGACTTCACGGACTGAATCGCCCCCCGGAAGTACTCCGCCTGGTACGCTGCCGTGTTGAGCGTCATCGCCAGCAGGCCGGCCAGGAACGGCCCCACGAGGATCCCGGCCGTTGGGAGTCCGAGGTAGATTCCAAGGAGCTGAACGAGAAGGGGTGTCCCGCGGAAGAAGTGGATGTAGGCGCTCGCTACCCAGTACAGTGGGGACCATCGCCCGCCACCGTACACCCGCACCAGCCCCAGCACCGCTCCTAGCACGGCCCCCAGGCCCATGCAGTAGAGAGTAAGCTGCACCGTGAGCAAGACGCCCTGGCCAAGCCGGGGCAGCCAGGCTGGGTCGAAGACGAGGTTCATCGAGATTCCCCGTACAGGTCGCTGATCTTGCGCAGGAACTCCCCCGTTCGGGGCACCTCGGGAGAGCGGAACATCTTGTCTGGGGTACCCTGCTCCACAATCACCCCTCCCTCCATGAACACGATCTCGTCAGCCACGCTGCGCGCGAACCCCATTTCGTGGGTGACCACGATCATCGTCATCCCATCTCGGGCGAGCTGGATCATCACCGACAGAACCTCCCCGATGAGCTCGGGGTCGAGGGCGCTCGTGGGCTCATCGAACAGGATGAGCTTGGGATCCATGGCTAGGGCGCGGGCGATGGACACCCGCTGCTGCTGGCCGCCGGACAGTTGGGCGGGGTAAGCGTTGGCTTTTGCGGCCAACCCCACCCGCTCGAGTTCTGCCATCGCCCGTCCCGTGGCCGCCGCTCGGGGCATCCGCCGTACCTTCATCAGGCCCAGCCGGACGTTGTCCAGTGCGGTGAGATGCGTGAACAGGTTGAAGTCCTGGAAGACGAATCCGATCTTGGCCCGAACCCTGTTGATGTCGGTCCGACGCGACGTGATCTCCGTGTCCTCCAGCCACACCCGGCCCTGGTCAGGTTCGGTCAGTCGGTTGATGCACCTCAGAAGCGTGGACTTGCCTGTCCCCGATGGGCCGATCACCACCTTCGTCTCTCCCGCGTCTTGGGCTAGCGTGACGCCCTTCAAGACCTCCTCGTGCCCGTACCGCTTGTGCAGATTCTCCACCCGAAGCAGCGCCATCGGTTACCTCTGCCCCTCCAGACCCGGTACCCGCAGCTTCCTCTCCGCAAGTCCAATCGCGAGGTTGCCGACGTAGGTAAGCACGAGGAACATCAGCGCCACCGTGACATAGATGGGCAGTGTGAGCGTGAAGTTCCGCGCGCGGATGTAGCTCGCCTGGCGCATGATCTCCACGACTCCGATCCCCCAGGCGAGGGTCGTGTCCTTGAGCACCGACGAGAACTCGTTCGACCACCCGGCCAGCGAGAGCCGTAGCGCCTGGGGAAGGACCACGTGCACAATGGCTCTCAATCGACCCAGGCCCAACGCCCGGGCAGCCATCATCTGCCCGTGAGGAATCGACTGAAACGCTCCACGGAAGATCTGGGCCTGGTAGGCCGACGAGCGGAGCCCCAGCGCAAGTACGGCAGCGAAGAAGGCGGATACCGGCACCCCGAACTGCGATAGGCCGAAGTAGAACAGAAACAGCAGCACAATCTCTGGAACCCCGCGGAAGAACCACGTGTACGCGCCCGCTGCTATCCCCACCGGTCGGGGGGCGTAGACCTCAATCAGCGCCGTGACCACGCCCACGACCAGTCCCAGGGAGATCAGGCCCAGGAGAAGCTGGATGTTGATAAGAAGGCCCCGCAGAAGAACGGGGGCGTGCGGTGCAACTTCGGTCCAGACGCTGAGGTTCAACGAAGTATAGAAGGGGAGGGGCCTTGGGCCCCTCCCCTCGGTCGGTTACGGCCTCAGCTCAGCGGTCAGACACTGGGCGTACCGTAGCGGATCGCGATCCACGAGCAGGATGTCGATGCACTTCTCCCATGCGGACTCGATCGCGCCGAGGGATGGCCCGAAGTAAGCCTCGATAAGCAGATCCCACACCCCAAGATCCTTGAGGGCTGCTACTCCACGGTGGATGCGGGGGAGAAGCTCCTTTGGATCGCCCTTGGCGACCAGGAACCCAAACTGCTCGCCGGTGTCCACCACGCCCGCGATCTCGATCTGGCCCTTGTACTGAAGGACAGCCATCTTGGACGGGTCGACGTCCTGGACGATGCCGTCGATCCGCCCCGCCAGGAGGTCAAGGATCGCTTCAGGGTAGGTCTCGTACTCCACGAGGGTTACGCCCAACGGTACCCACTCATCCTCGATCCAGAACGACCCGGTCGTGCCGCGCTGGGCACCCACGAGGCGTCCCGGCAACGCGACCATATCCAGGTCAAGGCCTGATCCCGCACGAACCACGACCGCCTGGTTAGAATCCCAGTACGCCTCGGAGAAGTTGATCACCAATGCCCGCTCCTCGGTGATCGTGAACCCCGATGCCCCGATGTCCCCTCGTCCCGCGATGATCGCGGGGATGATCGAGTCGAACGGCGTGTCGCGAAGCTCGATCTCGAATCCCTCAAGGATCGCGATCGCACGCATCACATCGAGATCGAACCCGAGGTAGGCGCCTTTCTCGGACACCCACTCGAACGGTGCCCATGCGATGTCCGATAGGACGATGTACTTGGGCTGCCCCATGGCCAAACAGCCCGCCAACAGAACCGCCATCAGAAAAGCCACACCAACGACTTTCATCCCTGCCACCTCCAGAAGATTGCGAAATCGCTTTGACTATACTCGCCAGGCGGTGACCGTCAATGGTGATCAGGGATGGCCGAGATGGCGCCGCACGTAGTCCGTTTCCTCACCGGGAAGGAGAAACGGCTCGGGAGGAACGATGCGGCGGCGGCGGGCGATCGAGCGGTACACAAATCGCCGCACCAGGAGGGCCAGGCTCAAGGAGAGATCGTTGTACCTGGTTCGGGCGATGTCCCGTTCTTCGTCCGCCTGGGCGAGTCGGTTCTGGGCGCTGCGGATGGCCTCGATCCGCTCCCGGGGGAGGCCGCGGTAGATGTCGTGCAGCACGCTCTCTACGGCCAGGTCGGCCTCAGCCTGGGCCCGTGGACCGCGGGCTTCCTTCAGCGCAGTCACGACCTGGCGTAGGCGGGGACGACCCTCTGGGACGTACCCCGCCCGTTCCAGTGCAGCGTGCATCTCCTCGAGGGCCGCGATCCGTTCAGCAAGGGCCTTCTCTAGATCCTGCCACGCCGTGTCCACGCGGGCCAGCCCTCTGGCCAGGCGTTGGTTCCACCGCTGCCAGAGTACGGTCAGCGTCACTGCGGCGAGAAGAGCGAAGATGAGCCACGAAGTCGCGTTCATCACGTCACCAGGAGCGGCCGCCCCCCCCGCCCATCCCGCCGCCGGAGAACCCGCGTCCGCCGAACCCCGAGCCGCCGCTCCATCCGCCGCTCCGCGT
>JAGUVP010000131.1 GCA_020062805.1 Candidatus Bipolaricaulis sp. | reverse complement strand
CGGTCCACCGCGGCCTGCGCGTCCTGCGGCTTCACCGCGAGTCCGCTGCGGGTAAGCGAACGCAGCACCTCTTCCGCTGCTGCGATCTCCGCCTGGAGGTGGACCTCCCCCGTTTCCTCCACAAGCCGATACTGCGTGGCGTCGGCCAGGAGCCCGAACGCCGCCCGGTCCACCGACCTCACGGGGAGGACCTCGTCCACGAACTGCCGGTCCGTTTCCATGAACTCGCGCCTAATCCTGTCCTTCCAGTTCATATCTTCCCTCCAACCACCGGTTCATCTCCCTCAGGGCGCGACGAAGGTACGCCTCGTCCACCGCCCCACCCGGGGCCGGGGTGGCCAACGCCCGCTCCGGGATCGAAATCTTCCCCAGGTCGAACCCCTCGCGGACCTTGAACGCGTGCTTGCGCCGCAGCACCTCTTCTCCGAGCCGAGCGAGGGCCGTCTCGTCCCGCTCCATCCCCAGGGTGCCGAGACACTCCCGAACCGTCCCCAGATCGTACAGCCCGCGGGCGAAGAAACACACCACGAGCGACGACAACACCTGCCGCCGCGCCTCCTCGGCCACGAGCCTCCGGGCGAGGTCCTCGGGTGCGAGTTCCGTTCCCTGGCGGAGCGCCTCCTGATCGAGGGCGTACCCGGCCGAGTCGAGGTGCGAGTGGCGGGCCCCGGAGAGGTAGGTGAGGAGGGCGCCCGGTCCGGTGTGGTAGCCGGGCATCTCGTTTCCCCCGAAGTGGAGCGCGAACTCCTCGCCGCCGTACCGTTCCGCTGCTGCCCGGACTCCTTCTCCGAGGACGCGGTAGAAGTCCGTCGTTCGGTCCGCGATGCGGCGGATCATCTCTCCGTACACCGCGACGTCGCCCCACCGCGGCCGGAGGCCGCCCGTTTCCGTCTCTGCGATCAGCCCCTGCGCGAACGCTTCGGTGGCCCAGGCGAGGACCACCCCGGCCGTCATCGCGTCCAGCCCCACGTGCCCCACCGCATCAATGAGCTTCAGGACCCCCGGCGCGTCCTCCACCCCGAGCATCGCTCCCAGGGCGTACAGGGGCTCGTGGTCGTAAGAGACGAACGTCGTCTTGTAGAAGTACGGCTCTTCCGGGTGGGGTTCCCGGAGGGCGGCGAGGTGAATGCACGCCACCGGGCACCCGGCGCAGGCGAGCCGCCGGCCGAGGTACCCCGCGGCGAGCTTTTCCCCGGAGAACGCCGGTTCCCCCGGGTACCGGGTGGCCTGGAGGTTCTTGACAGGGAGAGCGCCCATCTCGTTGAGCGGCGCCACGTTCTGGGCCGTCCCCAGGTTGTGGTACTTCTTCATGAGATCCGACCGGACCGCCCGCTCGTGGAGCTTCCGGTACAGGCCCTGGTAGCGCCCCACCTCGGCGACGGGGAGCGCGCCCTTCCCCGACACAACGATCGCTTTGAGGTTCTTGCTTCCCAGGACCGCCCCCAGCCCCAGCCGGCCGAAGTGGCGGTACGTCTCGGCGATCACTGCGGCGTAGGTGACCCCTCTCTCCCCGGCGCGGCCGATGCGGAGGATCGTGCGGTAGCCCGACCCGGGTTCCGTATCACGGAGGATCCGCCCCACGGTGACCGAAGACGCCATCCCCCACAGGGTGCGCGCATCGCGGAACTGGACCTTCCCGCCGTGGACCGCCAGGTACACCGGCAGATCGCTTCGGCCGTCGATCACGACCGCCCCGTAGCCGGCGAGGCGCAGGGCGAACGCGGTGCGGCCCCCGCAGTGGGACTCCCCGAGGTTCCCCGTGTGGGGAGACTTGAACAGGGCCACCGTCTTCGAGGCCAACGGGTAGAGGGACGACAGCGGCCCCACCGCGAGGATGATCGGGTTTTCCGGCCCCAACGGGTCCGCGCCTGTCGGGCACAGCTCGTGGAGGAGTTCGATCCCCGCCCCCGTCCCGCCGAGGCGTTCCCGGAACAGGTCCGGCCGCTCCTCGACCCACGACCGCTTCTTCGTGAGGTCCACACGTAGGACGCGCGTGAGGAGCCTATCCACCGTCCACCTCCTCCAACGCGAGGACCCCGTACGGACAGAACTGGGCGCACAGCCCACAGTGGACGCAGATCACGGGCTTCCCGCCCTCCTCATCCCACTGCACCGCCCCGATGGCGCACGCCGCCACGCACGCCTTGCACCCGATGCACCGCTCGAGGCGGACCTTGACTCCCACGGGGGCCACCTCGATCGCCCCCACCGGACAGGAGTGGAGGCAAGGAGGGTCGGCGCACGCCCGGCACACCACGACCACAAACCCCCGCTCCATCCCACCTGTCGAGCGGACGGCGATCGCCGACCGGGCGCAGCCCCCTTCCCCAAACCGGCGGG
>JAGUVP010000182.1 GCA_020062805.1 Candidatus Bipolaricaulis sp. | reverse complement strand
GCGTGGCCGTTGATGGCGACGACGACCGGCTTGTAGAGCTCGAAGCCCCGCAACAGCGCGGCGTCCATCAGCGTGCGGTCGGCAAGCAGCTGCTCGTCCCACTCGTCGGCCGGTTTGCGGGCTCGGGTGAACAGCGGGATGAGCAGGCCCAGGTCGGCGCCCGAGCAGAACGCGGTACCGGGCGCGCCGGTGAGGAGGGCCACGGCGACGCTCGGGTCGTCGCGCACGTCCATCCAGGCTTGCGCCAGGCGAACGACCATCTCCGGGCTCAGCGCGTTGCGTTTCTCGGGACGGTTCATGGTCAGCGTGGCGACCCCGTCGGCCTTCTCTACCAGCAGGTGCGGCTCGGGCATCTCAATCCCCTCTCGACATGACGAGACGCTAGCCGCTCGATGTCTCAGCGCGCCTGCTAGCGTCGAAGAGCGATGACCCAACGACCACAACTCGAACTGCAGAACGAGAAGTTCGCCCGAAACATCGTCGGTGCCCGGGGCGACAAGGGCATCAACGCCTACCTCGGCATCGTCGTCAGCGAGATGGACGCCGGGCGCTGCGTCGCCAGCTTCGACGTCACCGACGAGTTGGTCACCCCCATCGGCAACATGCACGGCGGCTGCCTGTCGGTGCTCGTCGACCACGTGCTCGGCGTGATCATGTACCCGGTGATGCCGCCCGGCTATTGGGCGGCGACGACCGAGTTCAAGATCAACCTGCTGGCGCCGGTGGACAGGGGCACCTGCACCGCCACGGCCGAGGTCATCTCCATGTCTCGGCGCCTGGCCATCGTGCGCGTCGACGTCGAGAACGAAGGCCGGCTCGTCGCCGTTGCCCAGGGAACCTGCACCATCGTCGCCCCGAAGGGCGCAAGCTAGTGCCGTAGCAGCCAACGTTCGCCTTGTCGTGTCCACCACTTGTGGCGGCTGGTCTGTTTTGATCGGTGGGTGAGCGAGAAGCTGTTCGTCCGGGCGATCGACAACGACGAGGGGAATCGGCTGCTGCGGATCGTGCGCCGGTCCTCGGGCTCGGTGGTGACGTGGCGTCGAGCCCAGATGGTGCTGCTTTCGGCTCAGGGCATGGACGTCGCGCAGATCGCGACGGTGGCGTTCACGTCCCCGGATCGTGTTCGGGAGGTGGTCCACAACTTCAACGACGACGGGTTCGACTCGTTGTATCCGAAGTACGCCGGCGGTCGACCACCCACGTTCACCCTCCCGCAGCGCCGGGAGATCAAGAAGATCGCCCTGGCTCGCCCGCAGGACCACGGCCTGCCTTTTTCGACCTGGAGCCTGTCCAAGCTGGCGGAGTTCCTCGTCGCTGAGGGGGTGGTCGACGACATCAGCCATGAGGGCCTACGGGTTCTGCTCCGAGAGGAGGGCGTGTCGTTTCAAGTGATCAAGACTTGGAAGCAGTCCAACGACCCGGACTTCGAGGCGAAGAAGAACTGGGTCCTCGTGCTGTACGACATCGCCGACGGCAAAGCCGATCCCGGCGCCGGCGACCCGACCGTGGTGTTCTGCATGGACGAGTTCGGTCCTTTGAACCTGCTACCCCGGCCAGGCAAGCAGTGGGCGCCGGTCGCGGTGAACGGCGGCGGCGATGGCGGGGCGGGTTCACAGCGGCGGCGTCGACGCCGGGCGACCTACAACCGCAACGACGGGGTCCGCCACCTGCTCGCCGCCTACGACTTGAGCAAGGACAAGATCTACGGGCACATCAAGAGCACCAAGAACCGCACCACGTTCTTGGCGTTCTGCCGCTACCTGCGCAGCCTGTACCCACCCGAGGTACGCATCGCGATCGTGCTGGACAACTTCAGTCCACACCTGTCGACTAAGAAGGACCAGCGCGTCGGCAACTGGGCCAAGGGCAACAACGTCGAGCTTGCCTACGTACCCACCAACGCCAGCTGGCTCAACCGGATCGAGGCTCAGTTCCAGGCGCTGCGCTATTTCGCGCTCGACGGTACCGACCACCGCAGCCACGACGAGCAGAACAGCATGATCCGCCGCTACATCGCCTGGCGGAACCGCAACGCCGCCGACAAGGCTCT
>JAGUVP010000170.1 GCA_020062805.1 Candidatus Bipolaricaulis sp. | reverse complement strand
GCTTGACGTGTGGGCATCCAGCCCGATATACCTGTCCATGGGCGTTCTCCTCTCCGGCGCTGGGGTTTGATTCGTCTGGTAACGAGATCTTGCCCAAGGCGGAGGGAGAACGCCATCCTGTTGTGGGGATGGAGCTCAGGTGGGCGGAGCGGGTGTGGAGAGCGGACGCCATGCCCCTATGATGCCTATTCCTCGATAGGGCCATGGACGAACGAGTCCAATTCTTGTCTATAGGTTCACTTTCTGCGCAAGGTTGCGCAGATTTCGGACCAGGAATCAAATTCCGCGGTAGCGCGGCGGGGGCTGGACTACACGCTCGACACGGCACGCGCTGCCGAGGGGATCGTCGGCGTGACGGGTGGGAGATCGAGGCGGGCGGGCGATCGGTGGCGCCAGTGAACCTCGACGACCACGCTCCGCCGAGCGGTCCAGCCCTGCCCCAATGATGCCTACCTGGCCAACGTGACCCGCTGACACCGCGTTCCAGAGGCCGTGTTCAACCTGATGAAGTAGACACCCGACGCCACGGAGGTCCCGCGAGCATCCCGGCCATCCCATCGGGCGAAGTGCTCACCCGGGTTCACCTCAGAGGCGACGAGTGTTTTGACGCATCTGCCCCGCATGTCGTACACGGAGAGCGACGCGGGACCCGCCTGCATGGTCGAGTAGGCGACCAGAGCCTCGGTGCGCATCGGCGCCGGCGCAACCCGCAGCTTCAGCTCGAACTCCATCTGTCCCCTCGCGTGACCATAGGGGCCGTATCTCATCGCACCGTGTACGGCCTGGACCTCGAGCAGGTATTCGATCTCACCCGAAAACCCACTCGGCAACCGGTCATCAAGAAACTCGCTTCGCCCGTCGCTACTCGGCACCACCGGCGCAGAAGTCAGCCGCTGCCAATCGGAGTCCGCACCGACCGCCCGTCGCAAGACATGCGCGCCGACCGCCTGCCCCGACACACGCCACCGCAAGCGCACACCGACGGGCAGATCGTCTACCTGAACATCCTGAATCTCAACCGGGGTTATGGACGTGCTCGAGAGGTTCTCGATGAAACCGATGCCCCGGTTGTAGCCGCTGGCGTACAAGATATCGGGCTTCCCATCCCCCGTGTACTCCACCAACTCCACGTCGCCTAGATCAGGGGTGTGATACAGCTGCAGCGGCTCAAAGGCGAAATCTCCCAAACCCCTCATCGTGTACAAGCCGGCATCCGCTCCCGAGATCAGCAGATCCAACTCGCCATCGCCGTCGAGATCGACGACATCCACATCCCAGATCGGTTCCGGGACATCCGTGATCCAGATCCTCTCCAACTGCACTGTCCCGCCCGCCTCCACGTGAACGCCTCTCAAGATCTCCAGCCAACCAAAGGAGACGATCGGACTCGCGACCACCAGATCCAACAGGCCGTCACCATCCAGATCACTCTCCTGGCTCGTCTGCATCTCCTGGTTGAACACATACGTACCGCCAATCTGCAGCTGCCCCGGCGCCATCGGGTCGTTGATCAAGAAATCGATACTGGTCCCACTCACGCTCAACTTGGGCCAGATGTAAAGAACGTCCTGCAAACCATCGCCGTTCAGGTCCCACCGCCTGAGCTGACGAACACCGGCCCTCCCGGAACCCAACTGCAGCGTGCCTCCGAGCATGAAGCGACCGGTGCCAACTCCGCTCTCCGCCTGCGCCAGGTACGTTGCGACGATCGTGCCCAGCCCCTCTCCGTATGTTGTCACCAAGTCCAGCGCACCATCGGCGTTGACGTCTAACGGAAGGCTCACACTGAAGATCGGGCCAACAGTGTTGTCGACGGCACGGAAGGTCCATCCCCCCCCGCCATCGAACAGCCAGCACGTGAAATCGCTGTCAACGAAGTCCAGTTTCCCGTCGTTGTTGAAATCCCCGACAGCAACGACCCTTGGCCCTTCGATCCGCCAGGCCTCCGAGAAGGGGTTCTCTTCCAAGAGCCCTGACTCCGCGCGAAGAAGCGCCGCGCCCGGGGGATTGTCACCACCTAGGAAGCCGTCCACGTCACAGAGGAGGTCCAAATGCCCGTCACCATCATAGTCGCAAGCCTGCAACGTCCCGGCCCAGAAGCCAACAACCTGGCACCGCTGCTCCCGGAATCGGCCCTCAACCCGCAGCACCACTGCTATGTGGTTCGCCGTGAAGACAGGGCACACCAGATCCTGGTCTTCGTCGCCGTTGACGTCCCCGAACAACAGGGTGGTGTACCGACCGCCCAGCCGCAGCGTCTGCGCATGGCTGTAGGTGAGATCCGGCGCCGCCCGGGTGCCTCCCCCTACGTACACGGCGCACCAGTTGACCTTCCACGCAAACGCCAGATCCGCAACCCCGTCACCCGTCACGTCTCCTGCATAGAGCGCATCCGCTGTCGCGTCGAACTCAAACGAAGATGCAACGACAAATGGGAACTCCCCGGGTTGGGCATCGTGCCGCGCCGTAAGCACGACCATCCGATTCAGTGTCCAGATATGGGGGACCCAGGCACACTGAACGATGTCGCGCCGGCCGTCGTTGTCCATGTCCGCTGCGGCCAGCTGGTAACCAAGCGTCACCGCGGCCATCTCGCTGTCATAGAAAAACGGCGCCGCCGGAATCCCGGTGCCCCGATAGTAGAACAAGTCGCCATCGTGGTTCACCAGCACCAGATCATCCACGCCGTCCGCCTCGGGATCGACCACCTCGAACTCCGCT
>JAGUVP010000268.1 GCA_020062805.1 Candidatus Bipolaricaulis sp. | reverse complement strand
GTTGGGGTCCATGGCTGACCATTGGCCACGGATTACGCGCCCTCAGCCAGTATCCGACCGCAACCCTAAGAATGAAGGTCTGACCCCGGCGCATACATACACCTCTACCACTTTCGTCGGCTATCATATGCCTATGGTCCCCGCGAAAAGGACTCCGCAGGCATGGGGAGCAGTGATGTTGGTTGTTCTTCTTGAGGTGTTCTCCACAATGCCCGAAGCCAGTGTAACAGAGTATGAATTGGTTGAGACACCTGCAGAGGCTCCTATCACGGTTATCGCCTCCTTCTTCACTGCGCAGGACAAGATCCAGTCGCCGATAGGCCTCATGATCATCAACAAGACTGACCATCTGGTCGTGATTGACTGGGACCGATGCGCCTTGATCTTGCCAGATGGACGTTCTGAACGGGTTATTCATGTGGGGGTGCGCTATCTGGAGAAGGCTGCACCTCAAGCGCCCACCCCGATACCTCCTTCGGCAGAAGTTGAAGAGGCGATTTGGCCATCCAACTTCATCCGCTGGCGAAGTGGCTATGGCAATACCTCAGGAGGATGGGAAGAAGATCCTATCCGTGTCAGCCCGGGGGATGTCATCAAGCTGTACCTCACTTGGGAAACTGGGGGGCAAGGGGCCAGCGGGAGCTGGGCCTACAAGTATACCCCAAGCCTTTTCATGTACTTGGACTCCGAAGACGCCACGGTTAAGCATGGTGCCACCAGTACGGCAACGGTGAACGTTGTCCGAAGGGCCGGTTTCACTGATGCCGTCCTGCTCGCAGCTGAAGGTGTCCCAACGGGCGTTCAAGTCGAGATCCACCCTAACCCAGCTCTGGGGGACAGAAGCACGCTTACCATCGCTGCAGACAGAACCGCTACACCCGGGCGCTACCCCATCAGGGTCCGGGGCACGAGCGGGTCCCTTGTGACTCACACAACTAACCTGCTGACTCTGACTGTACAGAGAGCGGATGTGGGTGAAGACACCCCTCCCAGTGCGGAAGCGGCTCCAACTGAGGGCGGGCCTCTCGGCGATCGGTCCATCAGAGCGCCAGGACCTGCCTATCCGCCGTCCTGGCTGTGGATCCTTCTCTTGCTTTTCCTTGGCACGGGCCTGGCAGTGGCACTAGGTCGCTAAGTTCTCGTCTCGCCATGCCGCCAGCATAGCAGCCGAGCTGGAAGTTGTGAAACTGCTTCTAGTCTCCTGCTTCTCCGAGCGTACTCAGGAGGAATCTCAGCGCAGGGATAAGAATGCGGCGGTAGCGAGCACAAGCGCAGTTACAAGGAAAGCCATGAGGACAACAGGAAGGCAGCCGCCACCCATGGCTGCTTTCCCAACTTTTCGCTGACGTCCGCTCTTTGTCAGAGGGATTCCAGTTTTCCTTGAGAAGCTCGCCTTAGCACGGCTTATCCCAACAGCACGTTTCCAGGAGAAGCCTCCTTTGCGCACGATAGCCTCCTTTGAACCTGATGATCAGGATATGGAGGGTATAATACGGTGTCAAGTCTCTGGAGCGGACGAAGGTCGTACCGTCATTCTTGGGATCTCCGCCTATCGCGGTCCGACGACATCTCGCCACGCAGCACAGCTCGCTTGTACCATCCCGCGGGACCGGCTTGGTGGCGCAACGCATACCGTCGGGGTCATACCATCGTATCGACGGGGTCAGACCTTCATTCTTAGGGTTCTCACCTGGCTAGCTTCACGAGTTCTGCTGTCGCCCAGCTTACTCCGCATGTCCCAGCCGGCGGTTGTGGCTGGTCGTGGGGCAGGAAGCGAGACTACTTCCGACGGATCGCCTGAGCGGTCGGAAGTGCGAACGGGAACGTCGCTCTCGGTCGGGGGTCCTGTCCAGTCACAAGCACAAGAGGGAGCCCGTGGAACCGGGCGCGGAGTTCCCAGCGGTCGCCCAAGTACTCGGCGCTCTCGATCTCGGCGATGAACAGCCCCTCGCCCACCTCCACCCACTCGGGGCGGAAGAAGAGGAACACCTCGTCGCCCCTCTCGTGAACTCCCCCGCACAGCCACACCCTTGACTCCGAGCCATGCGGCCTCGGATCGACCCTCTTTCCAGAGTCAGAATCCGATGGTAGACCCCGGCGCTGCTCCGGCCGTAGCGGCCACGCTCTCGCGCCTTCAGTTGGCCACAGAGGACCCGAACCGAAGCGTGAAGATCTGCCCCGCCGGAGCATGGCGAGGGGCCGGTCTGGGGTTGCATGCTAGGCAGACCGGCGACGCAGTATAATGCTCCCAAGAGGGGTGCGCCGCTTGGCGGAGAGACGGATCAGCCGGGTAGACTTGAGGGAGGACGTTCGGGTCATACTGGGCTGAGGCAGTTGGGATGTTAGGCTGGTCGACCTAATCAGGAGTTAGGCGGCAATCAGAGCACTCCTTACGCTGTTGAACGCGTATCTTGGGGTGAAGCGTGGCTCAGATCACGATCAACATACCGGGCTTCGGGGAACACGTTGGCGACGCGCCGATCGTCATTCTTGGCCCGAACGGCTCAGGCAAGACCCAGCTTGCCCAGAAGATCGCCCAGCAGAATCAACAAGTAAGTGCCATCAGCGCACAGAGGCGAACGTGGGTCGATGACAATCTGCCAGTTCAAGAGGAACAGCAGCTTCGGAGCAACATCAAGTCTCATCAGGATCAATGGCGACAACGCTCATGGCAGCCCACGGAGGAGATCAACTTCGTCTTGTCAACTCTCATCCAGGACCACACGAACCTGCTCACAAGAAGGAATGAAGAGGCAATCGATTCGAACAAGGCGCTCGACCCCGTGAGGGACACAAAGCTCATCCTTCTTCAGGATTTGTGGAACAGGCTTTTCCCGAAGAGGAAACTCGAGATCGGCGGATTCTTCCCCAAGGTCAAGCGGCTTGATGGAGCGTCGGGGCAGCCTCCATATCATCTGCGCGAGATGAGCGACGGGGAGAGAACAGTCCTGTACATGGCCGCGCGCGTGTTGACAGCAGAACAGCCCGTGATTCTTGTAGATGAGCCGGAGATCCACATGCACAGCAGGCTTGCCGTGCATTTCTGGGATGAGGCCGAGAGACTCCGGCCTGATTGTCGCTTCGTCTACGTCACTCACGATCTGAACTTCACCCTCTCGCGACGCAGAGCAACGGTTCTCCTGGCCCGGACCAATGCTTCCGCCGAGACGATACTCGCAGACGAGCTCCCAGCTTCTGTTGCGGCCGATGTGCTTGGCGCAGCCACCCTGCCCTTCTATGCCAAGCGCATCTTTCTGTATGAGGGTGAGTCGGGAAAGGGTTTCGCGAGCGAGTTCTTCTCTGCATGGTTTGATGACGAGGAGACCTTCGCGAACCCGTCGGGTGATCGCAACTCGGTCATTGCCGCGGTGGTCGGCCTCAAGACCGTTGGCGTTGTCGCAGCGGAGGTCATCGGGCTGGTTGATCGCGACTTCTACCCGGACGTGGTCCTGAACTCCGTACCCAATGGCGTCCTCGTCCTACCTCTGCACGAGATCGAGAGCGTGCTTTGCGACCGGAGAGTCGTCGCAGCTGTTGCCGAGCACCTCGGGAAGAGCCCGGACACCATTTGGAAGGAGTTCCACACGCGGGTGCGCAATGTGTACACTGGCAAGACAAGAAACGCGACAGTAGCTCGCCGCGTCCGCTCCCGCGTGGGCGACCTGCTCGGTGGCGCCTTCAACGGCGATCAGATAGACCCTGACTTCACTGTCACCGCCTCCAATCATGTCACAACCCTCACGGCGCTGGATCTCCCAGCCAAGACAGAGGCGATGTTCCGCGAGGAATCGGAGGGAGTGGACGCCGCCGTGGAGGGCGGAGGCAAGGACATGCTGGCAATCCTGCCTGGCAAGCACTTGCTGAGCCTCCTGGCCAGTGTGCTAGGCCTAGGCAACACCTCAGATCTCACCAGCCTCGTCATCCGGTCCCTAAGCCCAGGTCAACGTGACGAGGGGTCCTCGTTGTGCGAGCTGGGCGAGAGAGTGGAGGCCGCTCTACTTGCGTATCTGCCTCCGCGGCGGGCAAGCGGTACCATCCTGACGCCCATCACCTGTGACACCCCTTCCTGTTAAGAGGCTGACTACCGCCGGGGTCAGACCTTCATTCTTGGGATTCTCACCTGGCCGCATCCACCTGTTCTCCTTCCGCCCCGCTCACTCCGCCCGTCCCGCCTAGCGGGTGTGGCGTGTCGTGGGGCAGGAGCTGGGACTACTTCCGTCTGATTGCCTGAGCGGTCGGGATCGCGAAGGAGATCGCGGCGTTCGACCGTGGGTCGCAGGCGGTGACGAGCACAAGGGCCAGCCCGTGGAACCGAGCGCGGAGTTCCCAGCGGTCGCCGAGGTACTCGGCGCTCTCGATCTCGGCGGCGAACGGCTCCTCGCCCACCTCCACCCACTCGGGCCGGAAGAAGAGGAACACCGCGTCGCCCTCTTGACACTCCCCGCGCTCGGTGGGGATTCGCTCTCCGGCTACCTCGACGATGGCCCGGTCGCCGTCCAC